>CALPVI020000080.1 GCA_943326975.2 Actinomyces viscosus
ACACAATAATGAATTACACCATGTTTTATGAAAGTTGGGTCATTATGATTTGTAACATGCGAAGTTTCGAAACAACCACCTTGATCAATGCTAATATCTATTAAAACCGAACCGATTTTCATTTTTTCAATCATTTCCTCCGTAACTACACAAGGAGTTCTTCCTAATTTAGCTCTTAAAGCACCAATTACTACATCTGCAGTTAATAATGCTTTAGCAAGTACTTTGGGTTGAATTACAGAAGTATTAATTTTTCTGCCCAAATCATTTTGAAGTCTTCTAAGTTTAGTTAGTGAATTGTCAAAAACTTTTACGCTAGCGCCTAGACCAAGTGCAGCTCTAGTTGCTGACTCTCCAGCTGTACCAGCTCCAATCACTATAATTTCAGTGGGTTGAACACCTGCAATACCACCTAGCATTACTCCTTTACCTGCATTGTAGGAGGATAATAATTCTCCGGCAATAAGAATAGAAGTAGTACCTGCAATTTCCCCCATTGTTCTTACAACAGGAAAAGCTCCTTCTTCATCTCTGATATAATCCCAAGCTATTGCTGTAATTTTTTTGTGCATTAATTTTTGCAAAATAGCTTTTGGTTGAACTGATATCTGAAGTGCAGAAATTAATGTTTGATGACCAGGCATCAATTCAATTTCACTTTCAGATGGTGGAGAAATCTTCAATATAATGTCACATGAAAAAATTTCTTTTTTATCGTAACAAATCTCCGCTCCAGCCTCGCTATATTCATTGTCGGAAAAATTAGCCATTTCTCCAGCTTTTGTTTCAATTTTGACTCTATGCCCATTTGAAACTAATAAAGAAACTGCTTCGGGTACTAATGCAACACGTCTTTCTTGAAATGAATTTTCTTTTGGAATACCAATATATAAATTACCTTTTTTACGAGCAATTTCCAACATTTCTTCTTTTGGAAGTAAACTTCCTTGTTGCATTAAATGCTTTAAAATATTTGGATCTGTCTTCATAATTCAAAACTTAAAATTCGACGATTATCTTCTGAACTGCTAATATACGCCCAAATTGTGTTTTCTGGTAATAGATTGCTAATTTTTTCTGGCCATTCGATAAAACAATAGTTACCACTATAAAGCATTTCTTCTATTCCCATATCGTATGCTTCTGTTTCAGCGTTTAATCTGTATAAATCAAAATGATATATTTTGCCAAATGCGGGACTGTCATAAACATTTACCAAAGAGTAGGTAGGTGAACCATCTATTTCTTCAACACCTATGCCTTTAAGTATAGCGCTAATAAAAGTTGTTTTGCCAGCACCCATTTGTCCATCAAAAGCAATTACTTTTCTGTGGTTTAATTCATTAAAAAAAAGCATAGACTTCTCTGGAAGCTCCGATAAATTTGTTATTTCTATTTCCATTATTACAATTTTCCCTATTTGATTTGGGTTTTGATAAATATTTATCAAGTATATAAAAAATGAGTTTTCCTCATTTTATTATTTATTATTTAGCAGATAAAATTACGAAAGGAATTAATAACTCTTCTAATGAAATTCCACCATGTTGAAATGTATCACTGTAATGATTAACAAAATGATTGTAATTGTTAGGGTAAACGAAAAAGTCATTTTCGCGAGTAAAAACGAATTCAGATGAAAGTGAGCCTTTAGGTAGGAATCCATCTGCTGGATTTTTAATTGTAAATACTTCTTTTTCTTTATATGAAAGATTTCTTCCTACTTTGTATCTTAGATTAGAGTTTGTGCTTTTTTCACCTATAATTTTAATAGGATTATTAACTTTTACAGTTCCATGATCTGAAGTAATCACTAATTTGTGTTTAGCTTCAGCAATTTTTTTAATGATTTCTTGTAAAGGAGAGTGTTCGAACCAAGAAACAGTTAATGATCTATATGCCGCTTCATCATCAGCTAATTCTTTGATAACTTTCATGTCAGTTCGAGCATGTGAAAGCATATCTACAAAATTATAGACAATTGCGTTAAAATCGTTTTCTTTTAATTGATGAAATTGGTCCGCTAATTTTTTTCCTGCCTCAAAGTTTGTGACTTTATTATATGACCATTTATTATTTTTCCCCAAACGTTTTAAATTTGCTTCTAATAATTCTTTCTCGTACATATTTTTTCCTTCTTCGTCTTCTTCTGTCACCCAAAATTTTGGTAAAAGTTTTTGAATTTCCGAAGGCATCAAACCTGCGAATAAAGCATTTCTTGCATAATGAGTTGCTGTTGGGAGAATTGAATAAATTATGTCGTCTTCCTCAATAGTAAAGTATTTTGAAATGATTGGTTTTAGAACTTGCCATTGGTCATATCTTAAATTATCTACGACTAAAAGAGTTACTTTATCTTTCGAAAGTAAAGGTGCAACTCGATCTTTAATAAGTGTATGCAACATTTGCGGTCCTTTTTCAACACCACTCAACCAGTCTAAATAATTATTTTCAATGTATCTACAAAAAAGATTGTTAGCCTCTTTTTTTTGCATGTTTAAGATTTCTCGCATTCCTGAGTCTTCAATTTTTTCTAACTCTAGTTCCCAATAGACTAATTTTTTGAATAATTCACTCCACTCTTCAGCGTCCATATGATTGTTGAGTGCCATGCCTAATTGACGAAATTCTTGTTGGTAGTTGGAGTTGGTTTTTTGAGAGACCAATTTAGTTTGATCCAAAATCTTTTTTAACGTTAAAAGAATCTGATTTGGATTAACAGGTTTTATTAGGTAGTCTGCGATTTTACTTCCAATCGCTTCCTCCATAATATATTCTTCTTCACTTTTAGTAATCATAACTACAGGAACAAGAGGCTTCGTTTCCTTGATTTGAGCTAATGCATCTAATCCTGATATTCCAGGCATATTTTCATCCAAGAAAATGATATCATAATGATTTTCATTGCTTTTTTCCACAGCATCAGCACCATTGTTTACAGTGCTAACATTATATCCTTTAGCTTCTAAAAAAAGAATGTGCGGCTTTAACAAATCGATTTCATCATCTGCCCAAAGTATTTTCGCTTGCATAAGCTTTTAATTTTTAAATTTGAATTTCGTTTTAAAATTATTCAATTGCGTCCAATATTCAATATAAATAATAAGAAGAAAATATTTAACGATCCAGTATATGGTTTTATTTCAATACCGGATGAATTTATTTTTGATTTAATTGAGCATCCTTTTTTTCAGAGGTTAAGAAGAATAATGCAATTAGGTACTACTGGATTTGTTTATCCGGGTGCTTTACACACTCGTTTTCATCATGTTTTGGGGGCAATGCATTTGATGACTACAGCAATTGCAGTTATTAGAAGAAAGGGACATGAAATTACTGAAGCAGAGGAAAGAGCAGTTTTAATCGCTATTTTATTGCATGACATTGGCCATGGACCTTTTAGTCATGCCTTGGAATATGATATAGTCAATAAAGTAAGTCATGAATCAATTTCAAGTTTTTTTATCAAACGTTTAAGTGAAGAGTTTGATGGAGAATTGGATTTGGCTTTGTTAGTATTTCAAAATAATTATAGTAAGCCTTTCTTGTATCAATTGGTTTCTAGTCAATTGGATATGGATAGATTGGATTATTTAAATAGAGATAGTTTTTATACAGGAGTAAGTGAAGGTGTTGTTGGTAGTGAACGTTTGATTGAAATGTTAAATGTTCACGATGGCAACTTAGTTGTAGAGGAGAAAGGGATTTATTCGGTAGAAAAATTCTTAGTAGCTCGAAGATTAATGTATTGGCAAGTTTATTTGCATAAAACAGTTGTTTCTGCAGATCGAATGTTGATTCGAATTCTAAGACGAGCAAAAGAATTGAGTAGAAATGGGAAAGATTTATTTGCAAGTCCAGCATTATCTTTCTTTTTAAAAAATGATATTACGGAGGCTGATTTTAAAAACCGAAGAGAAATACTAGATACTTTTGCCTTATTGGATGATTACGATATTTTATCGGCAATAAAAGTATGGCAAAAAAGTGAAGATAAAGTGTTGTCACTTTTGTCAACTCATTTTATCAATCGTAAATTATTTAAAATTGAGATTGCTAAAGAGCCTTTTGCCCCAGATAGAATTCAGTTAGAAAAAGAAATTGTAATTCAGAAATACGATCTGACTCAAGACGAAGCTGATTATTTTGTGTACTCGGATATATTAACGAATAATGCATACAACCAAGATAAACAAAATATTAATTTGTTGATGAAAAATGGTTCTATCATCGATATTTCAAAAGCATCAGATAATTTGAATATTTCTGCATTAGCTAAACCGGTTGAGAAATATTTTTTATGTTACCTTGTTTGATTTTAGAAGATAAACTTTGAAAAATATATTTTCACTCGTAATATTTTGATTTCAAGATATTACTCTCGTCTCAAATTTCCCTTTTTCCATTCTTGAACAAATTTTGCCCAAGAGTAAGGGTTTAATAGATTATTTACAGGTAATTGACCGCTGCTGTATAGTTTTGTGTACATTTGATTGTTTGCATATCCAGCTGCTAGTGAAGCATCATTGTCCAAACGTGCAGCTGCAAAAGCTAAACTTTCTCCAGATAATTGTTTTTGCGCATTTCTAAAAGCGTCATCATAAGGTTTCATGTTTACAAAGTAACGTGCAAATTCGTCCCTAGAAGGCCAAGGATACACATCTACTTGAGGTAAGTTGATTGTATCTCTTTGAAGCATATGGATAATTGAATAACGATTTTCTTTTAATGTGTCAGGTACTATAAAACTTGATTTTTTGTAACCGTAATATGAGAATATAAGTGTGTCTCCAGGAAAAGTAACCATTGAGAAATAGCCTTGAAGGTCAGCTAAAACTCCTCTATTAATAGTTTTGTCATAAACAGTTACATATGGAAGTTGTTCTAATTGATTTTCAGAAACGATGATTCCAGAAAGTTGAATTAATTTTGAGGTATCAATAGTGTTTTTAATGTTTTGGGCATTCCCAAAAAAATGGAATAAAACTATAGTTACTATCAATAGGGTTCTTTGCACTTTTCTACTCTTTTATAGATACAAGGATACTCCTTTTTAAATGATTGAACAATTTATTAATGATATTTTAACAAAAAATAAAGAATTACATCAATTTCATAAAATTAGGCTCTATAAAAACTAACAAACTAATGCTATATTTGTATGAATTTTAATAAATAAATTTCAAATGTCACTTTCAAATATTACTCAAATCAGGGAAGGTTTAACATACGATGATGTTCTGTTAATTCCGGCTTATTCAGAAGTATTGCCAAGAGATGTTCAATTAAAAACTAAATTCTCGAGAAATATAATCTTAAATGCTCCAATTGTTTCTGCTGCTATGGATACAGTTACAGAATCAAAGTTAGCTATTGCAATTGCACAGCAAGGAGGTATAGGTGTGATTCACAAAAATATGACGATTGCAGAGCAAGCTTTGGAAGTAAGAAAGGTAAAACGCTCTGAAAGTGGAATGATATTAGATCCGATTACATTAAACGAAAAAGCATATGTAAAAGATGCACTTTTTTTAATGAAAGAAAATAGTATTGGTGGGATTCCAATTGTTGACGATTCTAAAAAGTTGTTAGGGATTATTACGAATAGAGATTTAAGATTTGAAAAAAACACAAATCGCCCAATCATTGAAGTAATGACTTCGTCAAATTTAATAACAACCTCTGATGGAACTGATTTATCGATAGCCGAAGAAATTTTACAAGAAAATAAAATTGAAAAATTACCAGTAGTAGATGCAAATAATAAATTAGTTGGATTAATTACTTACAGAGATATTATTAAAGTAAAAGAACATCCAGATTCGTGTAAAGACGCATTTGGACGTTTACGTGTTGCAGCTGCTGTGGGTGTGACAAATGATACAATAGAAAGAGTTGACGCTTTAGTTGAAGCGGGTGTTGATGCAATAATCATTGATACAGCTCATGGACATACGCAAGGTGTTGTTACAAAATTAAAAGAAGTAAAAGCAAAATATCGATCATTAGATGTAGTTGTAGGGAATATCGCTACAGCTGCAGCAGCAAGATATTTGGTAGATGCAGGAGCAGATGCTGTAAAAGTTGGGATTGGTCCAGGTTCTATTTGTACTACTCGCATTATTGCAGGGGTTGGCGTACCTCAGTTGACAGCGGTAAATGATGTTGCAAGAGAATTAGAAGGTTCAGGTATCCCTGTTATTGCAGATGGAGGAATTCGTTACACTGGAGATATCGTGAAGGCAATAGCTGCTGGTGCAGATGCCGTAATGGTTGGTTCTATGTTTGCGGGAGTTGAAGAGTCGCCTGGAGAAACGATTATTTTCGAAGGAAGAAAGTTTAAATCTTATCGAGGAATGGGTTCTGTTGAAGCAATGCAAAAAGGTTCAAAAGATAGATATTTTCAAGACGCGGAAGATGATGTGAAAAAATTAGTGCCAGAAGGTATATCCGGTAGAGTTCCATATAAAGGATTTTTAGTTGAAGTGATGTATCAAATCGCCGGAGGATTAAGAGCTGGAATGGGCTATTGTGGAGCACCTAATATTGAAAAATTAAAACATGCGGAATTTGTAAGGATAACAAATGCAGGAATGAAAGAGTCTCATCCACATGATGTTACAATTTCAAGAGAAGCGCCAAATTATAGTATAAAATAAATAATTAATTTTTACGTTATAGTAAAATTGCATAATTGAAATAAATAAAATGAAAAAGTATATTGTATTAGTAGTAAGTTCTTTCTTCTTATTTAAAACATTTGCTCAGCAAGATCCTGTTTTATTAGAAGTTGATGGTAAAAAAGTTACAAAATCAGAATTTTTACAGATTTATCTAAAAAACAACCCAAATCCTAAATATGATAAACAATCTTTGGATGAATATACTGAGTTGTTCAAAAAATTTCAATTAAAAGTAATTGAAGCTGAAAAGTTAGGATATGATACTTTGCCAAAATTGAAATCTGAGTTAGCAGGATATAGAAAACAGCTTGCCACGCCCTATTTAATTGATTCAGCAAAAAATCAAGAATTAGTTAAAGAGGCATATGATAGAATGACTAAAGAAGTGAAAGCTTCTCATATTCTTCTTCGAATAGATCCTAATGCTTTACCAGTAGACACTTTAAGAATTTATAATAAGATAGCTGAATTAAAGAAAAAGATTGAAGGAGGGGAAGACTTTGGGAGAATTGCAGTTGCCAATTCGGAAGATCCATCCGTTTCATTTAATGCAGGCGATTTAGGGTATTTTACTGCTTTTCAGATGGTTTATCCATTTGAAGATGCGGCATATAAAACTGAGGTTAGTAAAATTTCTCAAATAATAAGAACTCGTTTTGGTTATCATATTCTTAAAGTAACGGATGTTAGACCAGCAAGAGGATCTAT
>CALPVI020000081.1 GCA_943326975.2 Actinomyces viscosus
TATTGAACCTATGATCAATATGGGGACAGAAAAAGTTATTCAACTAGCTGATAAGTGGACAATTGTAACAGCTGATGGTTTGCCGAGTGCTCATTTTGAGCATGATGTTGCGGTAGTAAATGGAAAACCTGAAGTGTTGTCTACATTTAAATATATCGAAGAAGCATTAGCGAAAAAATAACAAGATGTCAAGAGAAGGGAAAATTATTTCAATTGCTATACTTACTGTTTTCTTGTATGCATTAGGGATTTTCTTTCAAAAAGGTGCGTTTATTTTTCCATTTCCATTGAATGAGATTATTTTTTTATTTGCAACATTTTCAATTGGTTATACAAATTTTAAAACTGAGAAAGTACTTTTCTCAGTTTTTTTATGTTTAGGAATTTGTCATTTATTTTCCAATGAATTTTATTATGCAATCGTTTTGGATACAGAAGCAATGCAAAATTTATCAAAGAGCTTATTTACAGATATATTTTTAGTTGTTTATTACATTGGGTTGCTTGCAACAATTGTATTGACAATTAACAAAATAAATTCATCAATTTGGATAAAAGGTATTGGAGTTTTAGCTTTTATTTCCATGTTTTTTGGAATGATTTTAGGAAATGCTATATTCGATATTGTAGGTTTGTTTTTAATGATTCCTTTTGTTTTTAAACATCTCGAACGATTACCAATATTAAATTTATGGACTTTACTATTTGTTTTGGAAGTCACAAAATTTTGGTCTTTAATGAGTTAGATTTTTTCCACGACGTTTAAGAAAAAAAAAGAAGAAGATTTTTGGTAAAACGCTTTGAGAAACAAATGTTTTTATTAATTTCGCGCTCAGTTCTTTTTATATAGAATCCGGAGGGATGGGTGAGTGGCTGAAACCACCAGTTTGCTAAACTGACGTACTGGTAACGGTACCGCGAGTTCGAATCTCGCTCTCTCCGCACTTTTTTTTAGAAGTGCTTGTGTAATTATAAAATTTAGTTATCTTTGCACACGATTTCAAAGAAACGTCTTTGAATAAAATTGAAATACTTAGGTAATTTCGGGGTGTAGCGTAGCCCGGTCATCGCGCCTGGTTTGGGACCAGGAGGTCGCAAGTTCGAATCTTGCCACCCCGACTTGGGGATGAGAAATCATCCCCATTTTTTTTTACCTTTATTTATAACGGTTCCGTAGCTCAGCTGGATAGAGCAGCTCACTTCTAATGAGCAGGTCTTTGGTTCGAATCCAAACGGGATCACTAAGGCAGAGTTTATACTCTGCCTTTTTTTTTGTCATAAAAATTGTGAATCTATACTTAACTTGATATGTTGATTTGATGAAACAATTATATTATTTCAGTTGATTTTGTTATTGTTGTCGATAGATTTTTATACAAAGTAACCTAGATATAATTGATTTTATAAATTTTATTTTTGAAAAAATCAGATTATGAATCTACATCCAAATTTAATTCTTTACCAGTTATATCAATAACAATAATATCTAATAGGTTTATTGAATTAGAGTTGAAGTTTTCATATAGGTTGCTCTAATACCCTTTTAATTAATCTTAGCGAGGTTATTTGATGGTTCGTTTTCTGGAATAAAATTTATAGATGAATAATAAGATTTAGAATTATCGTTTTTTTTAAAACTATTAAATTTTATTTTTTTCTCTTTTCCAAATAAGTATTCCTAATATTATGAAAATTAAGTTTCCTATGCCTAATAAACCATAGTCATAAACAAATGTTGAAATTTTTCTACCAAGTAAATCCATTGAGTCAAACGAAAAAAGTAGTGTGCCGATCAAAAATATAACCCAATAAATGTTGTTTTTTAAGTTGTATAACCAGTTTAATAATAACATGATTAAAGGTAATGCAAGTAGAAAGTGTTCTGTGTCAGTAATAAAAAAGTTTTGACCAAAAGCAAGGTATATAGTAGACCAAAAAAAGATTGCTTGCTTATTTTTAAATTGATCTTTCCAAACATCAAATACATGAATTCCGATAAGTAAAAGTAAAATTAAAATAGAGGGTATCCATGAAATTGGTAGACCAAAATAGATATTGAAAATATGTTGCAAAGATTGTGGGCTTTTTAAATATTCACCATGGAGACGAATTGCTTTTAACCAATCACTCCAAAGAACAAGATTTTTGTGCCAGCCAAAAATGAATATAGGTAAAATAAAAAAGCAAGCTCCAATTATTAAAAACAGAATACTTTTACGCCATTCTTTTTGAATTAGAGTTGGAATAAGGGTTAATATCAAAAACGGTTTCAATAAAATCATGAATGACCATAATATGTATGATAAAGATCTCTTACTATTCAAAAAATACATACCCAAAGTAAATAGTGAAAGTAAAATTAAGTTGATATTTCCTAAATGAAATTCTCGTGTTACATGAATGGCTATTAATAGAAAAGCAATTAATAATAGCTTAGTTTCAGCTTTTTTAGAGAATTTAAATTCATTATAGATTACTATTTTCCAAAAGTGTATAGAAAATACTAAAGCAATTACTGAAAGTAGCAAGTGAAAATATTTAATAATCAAAAACTTCCCCAAAACAAAAGGTGAAAATAATAAAAGGGTAGTAGGTGCGTATTTAAAATATCCTGAATCTATACCGTAATTATGTTTGTAAGGATTATTCCCCGCAAAGAAATCGTTTGTTGCTCCAAAATAAACATAAAAGTCATTCATATCTAATTTATCATTTAAGCTTTCAATTAGAATGAATAAGGTTGAAAATAAAAGAACAAAACTTATTAAGATAATGAACGATTTGTTTTTTGAAATGATTTCTAAATTTATTTTCATTACTTTTATTAGTTGATACTTCGTTTTGTTGTAATATACAGCATAAAATACCACTTAATTAATAAAATAGTTGTGAAGTGTAACTTTTAATAGGTGAACTGAGAAATAAGTAAATTATGAGTGATACAAAATATAAATCTGTTATTGAGTCAGAAACTACAATTACTGAATTAATGATTCCTTCTTATGCCAATTTTGGTGGAAAAGTGCATGGAGGTATTTTATTATCTATGATGGATAAAGTAGCTTATGTTTGTGCAACGAAACATTCTGGAGCTTATTGTGTAACCGTTGCAGTAGAAGGAGTTGAGTTTTTAAGTCCTGTAGAAGTGGGTGAATTAGTTTCTTTAAAATCTTCTGTTAATTATGTTGGTAATACAACAATGATAGTTGGTATTCGTGTAGAATCGTTAAATCCTAAAACTGGAAACATAAAGCATTCTAATTCTTGTTATTTTACTATGGCGGCAAAAGATGAGAATAATCAATTGACAAAAGTGCCAGGCCTAAAAATTGAAACCGTGGAACAATTAAGGCGTTTTTGTGAAGGTAAAAAATTGAAAGAATTTTCGATTAAAAAAAGAGAACTACTTAAATCTGATTTGAAAGGTTATACCATGGATGATTTAATTCAGCAATGTGAAGGTGAGAAAGTAGAAATTTTAATCAATTAAAAATGAGTTTTAGAGGAATCTGAAATAAGTCTGTTTAGTTCATTCATTTCTATTTCAGAGATGTATCTCCATTTTCCGACAGGAAGATCTAATTTGATGTTCATAATTCGGATTCTTTTTAATTTAATTACATCAAAATCAAGATACTCACACATACGTCTAATTTGACGATTTAAACCTTGAGTTAAAATGATTCGAAATTCAAATCTTCCTGTTTGTTCAACGAAACATTTGCGAGTTATTGTTTCTAAAATAGGGACACCATTGCTCATTCTTTGAATAAAATCATTTGTAACGGGTTTGTTTACGGATACAATATATTCTTTTTCGTGATTATTTCTTGCTCTTAAAATTTTATTTACAATATCGCCATCATTCGTTAAGAAAATTAACCCTTCACTTGGTTTATCTAATCTTCCAATTGGGAAAATTCTCTTTGGGTAATTGATATAATCAATAATATTGTCTTTTTCAACACGCGTATCAGTTGTGCATACTATTCCAACTGGTTTGTTAAAAGCAATGTATACAGGTTTTTCTTTAGCTTCTGATATTAATATACCGTTAACATGTACTTCGTCATTTGGACCAACTTTTGTTCCCATCTCAGGAACTTTACCGTTGATTGTTACTTTGCCTTCATCAATCAATTTATCAGCTGCTCTTCTTGAACAGTAACCAACTTCACTTAAATATTTATTAATTCTTATTGACTGAGATTCTTCCATCGTGTAAATTGTTCTATAGCAAAAGTACTAAATTACTCTGCATCTTTCAAGTATTTACCAATTACATTGTGGCCTAAATAAATAAAAGGGGTTAGCAATACTGCAATTATTAATTTAGCAATATATCCTGTAAATCCGATTGTAACAAATTCTCCTAAAGTTATTTTACCTGGAATATAAAATGCTATTCCTAATACTATAAATGAATCAATTAATTGAGAAAAGACAGTTGAACCAGTTGCTCTTAGCCAAATATGTTTATCTCCAGTTCTTTTTTTGAAATGAGAGAAAATGGCAATATCTAACAATTGAGAAATTACAAACGCAACAATACTTCCAATTATAATCAATATTCCTTGACCAAATACAGCATGAAATTGGTCATCTTTTACTGGTGAAATGGAAGATGCTGGAATGTTTAACCCTAGAACTAAAATTAATAGAGCATAGGAAATCAAAATTGCAGTTAGGAAAGTGAGTTTGCGAACTTCTTTATGTCCAAAATATTCGTTAATTAAATCAGTTGTAAGGAAAACTATGGGCCAAGGTAAAATACCTATACTTAATGTAAATCCAGCAACTTGAATAAGTTTACCACCAATTAATTCAGCAACTACAGCATTTGTAATAAAAACACCAGCAAGTATGATGAAAATGATATTTTTTTTGGAATGAAACATAAAAGTTAATTTATGAATTAAAGATAAATAAAAATATCAATAAGTCGGGTTTTCGACTCCGCGCAACCTCCTTCAATTATTAGTTGAAGGAGGGATTTTATTTTGTTGTCTGATCTGAGTCTAAGCCAAAATTTTTGCAGTGACTATCATTTTTACATTCTGCATATTTAGGTAAAGAATTATATTTTACATTTATTAAAGAATCTTTTAGATCTGGACCAACCTTGAACTTGCTTTTCTCGATAGAATGCAACATCTATTCTGATATATTCTTCAAAATAAACTAGCTTAACTGGTAATCTTTTTTTTGTATGATTTGCGCCTTCTCCATTTTGATGTTGTTTGATTCTTCTTTTTAAGTCAATTGTACTTCACGTGTAATAACTATTAAAAGAACATTTTAAAATGTAATATATCCTTTTCTAATAAATTAGAATTTGGTTAATTACCTTAAGTTAAGAATTGGAATCAAATAAATTCAAATTTTAGATCAATTTTTAGGAGCGTTTTTTATTGTTGGCTGAGTGGAGTCGAAGTAAAAAAAAACTCCCCGAAATTTCTTTCGAGGAGTTAATTAATTTATTAAATGAAAATTAATTATAATCCCATTTTTGCTTTTAAAGCATTATCTAAAGCATCTAAGAATTCTTCAGTATAAACATAGTGTTCACCATGGTTAACTTTGTTTCCATGAACACATACAGCTAAATCTTTCGTCATAACTCCAGATTCAACAACTTCAACACAAACTTCTTCTAATTTTGTGCAGAAATTGATTAATTCTTGGTTGTTATCTAATTTACCTCTGAAAGCTAAACCTCTAGTCCAAGCGAAAATTGAAGCGATTGGGTTTGTAGATGTTTTCTTACCAGCTTGGTGATCTCTGTAGTGACGAGTAACAGTTCCGTGAGCAGCTTCAGCTTCCATAACCTCTCCGTCTGGAGTGATTAATACAGAAGTCATTAAACCTAAAGAACCAAAACCTTGAGCAACAGTATCAGATTGAACGTCACCATCATAGTTTTTACAAGCCCATACGAAGTTACCATTCCATTTCAATGCAGAAGCAACCATGTCATCAATTAAACGGTGCTCGTAAACGATACCTGCTTCATCAAATTGTGCTTTGTATTCTGTTTCGAAAATTTCTTGGAAAATATCTTTAAAGAAACCGTCGTATTTTTTTAAGATTGTATTTTTTGTAGATAAGTACAAAGGCCATTTTTTACTTAAAGCCATGTTGAAACATGATTTAGCAAATCCACGGATAGATTCTTCTGTATTGTACATTGCCATTCCAACTCCATTTCCTTTGTAATTGTATACTTCAAAAGATTGAACTTCACTTCCATCTTCAGGAGTAAAAGTCATCGTTAATTTTCCTTTTCCTTTGAAAACAGCATCGGTAGCTCTGTATTGATCACCAAAAGCGTGACGTCCAACGATAATTGGAGCAGTCCAGTTAGTAACTAGTCTTGGAACGTTTTGACAAACAATTGGCTCACGGAAAACAGTACCATCTAAAATGTTACGGATTGTACCATTTGGTGATTTCCACATAGATTTTAAGTTGAACTCTTTTACACGCGCCTCATCAGGTGTAATAGTAGCACATTTGATACCTACCTTGTGAACTTTGATTGCCTCAGCAGCATCAATTGTAATTTGGTCATTTGAAGCATCACGGCTTTCTATTCCTAAATCATAATATTTGATATCTAAATCTAGGTAAGGTAAAACCAATTTATCTTTAATGAATTTCCAAATGATTCTTGTCATTTCGTCTCCATCCAATTCTACGATTGGGTTAGCTACTTTAATTTTTGACATAATGTTTTCTTTTTAATAATTTTTGACAAATATAACTTTTAAAGAATAATTAATTTCATTTTTTCAGATTGTTTATTAACTCTTTTTTGAAAAAAGTTAATAATTAGTTTAGGACGCATTTCTGTTAAATAAATATCACAACTTGATAAAATTATCACAAGCTTTAATTTAAAACGGATTCGATTAAAGAAAAACCAAAATTGCTTCAAATGTTGGATATACTTTCTGAAATATATTCTCTAACTTTATAGCTCAAAATAGTCCAATTAAATAAAAGTATGGAAGTACTAGAAAAAAGATATATCAATTACGATAGAAAGGGATTCGAAAACGATGAATTGATAACGATTTACAAAGCGTTAGTTAAACCTCGTTTAATTGAAGAAAAAATGTTGATTTTACTTCGTCAAGGTAAAATTACGAAGTGGTTTTCTGGTTGGGGACAAGAAGGTATTTCAGTTGGTTGTGCTTATGCTATGAATCAAGATGAATATATTTTACCAATGCACAGAAATTTAGGTGTTTTCACAACTAGAGGTATTCCTTTGAATAGATTGTTTGCTCAATTTCAAGGTAAAATGTCTGGTTTTACAAAAGGAAGAGATCGTTCTTTCCATTTTGGA
>CALPVI020000082.1 GCA_943326975.2 Actinomyces viscosus
AGTTGTACAACTAGATATTATTGTCAAAAAAGTAATGTAACGGCTATTAAAGTAAATAATGAAGGAGAATTTGTTTGGGGTTCAAATATTGATAGAATCTTCACTTATAGTGGAACAAATGTATATGATGTTGAAGTAATATATAGTAATGGTAAGTTTTATACAATTTACGCTTCTGGTTACATTGCTGAGGCAGATAAAAAGAATAGAAAAAGTAGAAAGAAAAAATCAGATTTTAGAGATAGCTTTGAATATGGTGTTTTTGATTACGAAAGTGGAGCAAATTCAAAAAGCACCTTTATTGTAAATACTAAAAATGATGTTGAGAAAAAAAGTGTAAGTCCTACATCAATTGTTGTTTTTGATAATAAATTTTATGTAAATCATGAAATTCATAAACAAAAATTAGGAATGACAATTCCAGTATGTGCAGTTTCGATTGTCTGCCCTTATCTAGCTATTATTCCTTTTGTAAATGGGGATTTTAAGAAAGGATATGGAAATATAGGTGTTATTTCACCAATTGATGGTGGAGGAAGTACAGACAAGAAAAAAACGCAAGTTAAGGCAAAGCCATCTACCAAAGGGAAATAACTTATTTAAACAAAATAGGATATTCGCGTAATATATTTGATAATACAAACTCGCAATTCGTTGCGAGTTTTTGTTTTTTAATGCGTTCCTTTTTTTGAACCATTTTAGAAGTTAGTGTAACATTCCCAAGATAAAATTTTGTAATAAGATTAGTGCCCCAAGCAAACATATTAATATAAGCTTGATTTAGGAAAAAATATCTAATTGTTAATACAGTACCTGTATTGATTCCCATCGAAATAAACCCTTTTAGAATGTTTCCGTTAGCAATCAATCCACTTCCAGGAAGATATACTGAAAGTCGTTCAAAAATTTTTTTATTTTTTAATTCATAGTATTCAAGTTCTACTAGACATTTTAAACAGTCTACATTTTGAATGTTTTTCTTGTTTATTTTTTGTCTAATTGAATTTGCAATTGATGTATCATATGAAGAATAGATCAACAGCTTTAAAAGTAAAAAATCAAACGAAGTATCAGCAATGTTATTTTTTTCGTACTTATTTATATAGTGCAAAGAGTAAAAAATATCTTTGTTCAAATAACTGATTACAGAAGCATTCCATAAGTAATTATTTTTATTTTTTCCTGAAAGGTACTCAGCATCTATTCTCTTAGTTTCTTTTAATGCATCTTGATTGATCAAATTATTTTGTACATACACATTTAATTTAGTGTATAGTAATTCATTTTTCAAGGAATCATTTGGACATATAAAATACTCCATTTCTATAGAAGTCAAAATAGAATCAGAAGTATGGGTTTGTCCTTTAGATGTTTTAGTACAAAACAACAGGATGCAAGCTAGCGTAATAATTCGATGCATTAATTAGTAATTGATGTTTTGTATCTATTTTTTTTGCTTTTGTATCTCGATAACTTCCAATAAAGCTTGAGAAATAATAACCTGAAAAAAAGCCTGCATTTAAAGCTGTAATAGGTTTCAGAAGACCAAAATTTCGAACACTTTCTATAATTTGAAGTGCGAGAACGGAAATAGGTAGAGCCTCAGCAAAAAACGCTTTTTTATTACCTATATAAAGTTCTCCTAATCCAGGAATTATGGATAAGGAGAAAGCTATGATGGGTTTTTTACGGAATGCTTTTTGATAAAGTTGAAAATCATTTTTTAAGGTTAATGGAATTGAATCGATGCAAATGTTAATTGGATTTTCAAGTTGAAAGTAGAAGTTAAAAATAGTTTTTACATCAAACGATAAATCCGAGTTTTTTAATGTATTAAACCATTTGTCTCTAAATTCATTTTTTACAGTAAGCATCTTTAAAGAAGACATTATGATAAAATTTGAATCATTTAGTGCAATTGATTTACATTTTTCAATTGATGACAAAAGCATAGAATCATTGTCATATTGAAAATGATATTTAGCTTCTAGGTATGATATTGAATCTGAAGTACTATTGATTTGGTGTATATAAGTCCAATGTTCTTTTTTAAGTTTGGAATGGCTTAAATGAGATATGAATTCAAAATTAATTTGAGTCAACCCATTTTCACTTTGGATGAGTAAAAAACAGCAAATTACTATTTTTAGTAGTTTATTCAATAGGATTAATAATTTTTCCGTTTTTATTAATTCTATACTGACATACTTCTTTATCGATATTTGCTTGACAGCAACTTAATTGATGTAAACCAATTAAAGTTCCTTTTATAAGTCCGTATTTTTCGATGTTTTTTTTCGTGAATTCAGAACAACTTATTTCATACATACAATTCGCTGAAATTTGTTCAGAAATTATATTTTGGTAAATATACAACAGAGAACCAGCTAAATAGTTTAAGGGATTGTATTTAGAATTGTTAAATTGGAGCATACTCCTTTTTTGTTGGATTGGGATAGAATAATTTGAAAACGTTTCGTTTAATATTTGTTTTTGCAATGAATCGGATTTAACTTGAGAAAAACAAAAATTAAAAAATAGAAGACTAATTAGTAAAATATTCGATTTATGTAGTATTTTATTTATATCTTTCATGTAAGAATTATGCTTTCATTCAAATTTAATGAAATATATTAGTTGATATTATGCGTAATCAAGCCATTCATCAAAAAAATATTGTTAATAACATTTTGAAGAATAAAAATTAATTGTATATTTGCGTTCCTATTTTAGGATAAATAATAATTAAAAACAAGCTATATGTACGCAATTGTAGAGATAGCAGGGCAGCAGTTCAAAGTGCAAAAAGATCAAAAGATTTTTGTACACCGTTTAAATGAAGAAATCGGAGCGAAAGTTTCTTTCGATAGAGTTCTTTTAGTTGATAATGGTGGTAAAATCAATGTTGGCGCCCCAGCTATATCAGGAGCTTCGGTTTCTGCAGAAGTAAATGATCACGTAAAAGGTGATAAAGTAATCGTTTTCCGTAAGAAAAGACGTAAAGGTTACAAGAAAAGAAATGGTCATCGTCAAAGTTTTACAACGATTACTATTACAGACATTAAAGCTTAATATTGAACTTCTTCTTTTTAAGAGATTAATTAGAAGGTAAATTGAAAAACAATGGCACATAAAAAAGGAGTCGGTAGTTCGAAAAACGGTCGTGAGTCTGAAAGCAAACGTTTAGGAGTGAAAATCTTTGGTGGACAAGCTGCTATCGCAGGAAATATTATCGTTCGTCAAAGAGGAACACGTCATCATGCTGGAGCAAATGTTGGTATTGGAAAAGACCACACATTATTCGCTTTAACTGATGGTTTAGTAGAATTCCGTAAGAAAAAAGATAATCGTTCATTTGTATCTGTAGTTCCATTTGAAACTGCTGAAGCATAATAGAATGCATTTAAGATTAAAAGCGAGCATAATATGCTCGCTTTTTTTTTGCTTTTCATTTTAATATTTTTTTGAAATATTTAGTTAACTTAGTACCTCAAAACACTTTCAAACATGCTCGAAATACAACGTATTCGTAACGAAAAAGAAGCTGTCATAGAAGGCTTAAAAAAAAGAAATATTGATGCTACAGAAACAATTGAAAAATTATTGGATGTAGATCATCAATGGAGAAATTCTAAATCTGAATTAGAAAGCATTGCCGCTGAGTTAAATACAATCGCTAAAGAAATTGGAGATTTATTCAAACAAGGTAAACAAGAGGAAGCAAATGCTGCTAAATCAAAAACAGCAGATTTAAAGGCGAAAGAATCTGAATTGAAAGTGATAGTTGATAGTTTTGAAAACGATATCACACAGCTTTTATATCAATTACCAAACGTTCCAAATGAGCTTGTTCCTGCAGGGAAAAATGAATTGGATAACGAGACTATTTTAGAGGTTGGTACTAAAAGAGAATATGATTTTGAAGCTGTTCCACATTGGGATTTAGCAAAAAAATATGACCTAATTGATTTTGAGTTAGGTGTTAAAATAACAGGAGCAGGTTTCCCAATTTACAAAGGGAAGGGTGCTAAATTACAAAGAGCTTTAATCGCTTTTTTCTTAGAAGAAGCAGAGAAAGCAGGTTATCAAGAGTTTATTCCACCATTAGTTGTAAATGAAGCAAGTGGTTACGGTACAGGGCAGTTGCCAGACAAAGAGGGGCAAATGTACTATGTGAATGAAGATGATTTGTATTTAATTCCTACTGCTGAAGTACCATTAACAAATATCTATAGAGATGTAATTTTGCCAACAGATAATTTTTCTATTAAAATGACAGGATATACACCTTGTTTTAGAAGAGAAGCTGGTTCGTATGGGAAAGATGTTAGAGGTTTGAATCGTTTGCATCAGTTTGATAAAGTAGAAATTGTTCGTATTGAGCATCCTACGAATACAGAAAAAGCCTTGAATGAAATGATAGACCATGTAAAAGGTTTACTTGAGAAATTAGGTTTACACTACAGGATTTTAAGATTATGTGGAGGAGATACTGGTTTTGCATCAGCATTGACGTATGATTTTGAAGTTTATTCTGCTGCTCAAGAAAAATGGTTAGAAGTAAGTTCAGTATCTCGTTTTGATACTTTTCAATCGACTCGATTGAAATTAAGATTTAGAGGAGAAGATAAGAAAACGCAATTGTGTCATACTTTAAATGGAAGCGCATTAGCTCTTCCAAGAATTGTTGCCTCTTTAATGGAGAATCATCAAACGCCAGAAGGTATTGTGATACCTGAAGCTTTAAGGAAATATACTGGTTTCGACATTATTAATTAATATTTAAACCGCTCTAAAAGAGCGGTTTTTTTGTATATTTGATAAATTCACTTGAGCATTTGATGAAATATTTTTACTTTATAATTATATCATTTTTATTTTTTTCGTGTGTTGATTTACAAAAATCTTCACAGTTAGCATCGATTGAAAAAATGGTGAAATCATTGGATAGTATGCAGATTGTATTGAATGAGCATCCTATTGATGTGATTCAAGAACAAAAGAAAATATATTCGCAGTTAGAGGCAAAAATTAGAATAAATATTGATGTGTCAGATACTATTAATCTTGAACTTGGAAAAAAGCTTGATGCAATCAAAACAATGAGAGAAAAGTTTTTACCGTTAACAATCGCATTTGATCAATTGAACTTAAACATTTCAAAAGAGAAGAAAAATCTAATTAATTTAAAATTAGATATAACGAATAGTAATGGAGAAAGAGGAGAATATCAAAAAAATTTGGACTTTGAAATGAAGAATTTTTCTGGATTGAAAAGTGAATTAGAAAATTACACAACAACACGTAAAGAAGTAATAACTATTTTCAATCAAAATAAAATTGAATTTGAAAAATTTGCCAACGCATTAGAAAATAATTAATAAAATAAATGAAGTTTGTTTTAATTATGCTTTTTGTGGTTGTTGCTTTTTTGAGTTATTCTCAAGAAGGTACGGACCAGCAATTGGCACAATATTATTATTCAAATAGTGATTTTGATAAAGCTTTAGGTTACTATGAAAAGTTATTTCAAACAGAATCTTCTAAGTTTAATTTCAATAGATATTATGAATGTTTATTGAAAACAAATCATCTAAAAGAGGCTGAAAAACTAATTAAAAAACAAGTTTCAGCAAATCCCTCAGAAATTGATTATTCAATTATGCTTGCTGATTTTTATTTAGATCAGCAAGAGGAAGTGAAGGCATTCAAAATATATGATGGATTAATTGAGGATTTAAAATCAAATCCAGGAAATACCGTTAATGTTTATAATTCATTTAAACAAAAAGGTAAATACGATTATGCCTTAAAAACTTTAGAAAAAGGTAGAAAAATTTTCAAAGATGGATACCCTTTAAATATTCAATTTGCAGAATTGTATGCTTTGACTGGTAAAACAGATTTAATGGTTGATGAATATTTAGATTTATTGAATTTACAAGAAGATTATTTAGAAAGTGTAGAAAATGTACTTTCCAAATTAGTTGATTTTTCAGAAGAAAATAGTCTCGAATATGATGTTTTAAAACAAAAATTGTTAGAGAAAGTTCAAAAAGATCCTGAAAAAGAAGTTTTTTCAGAAATGTTAATTTGGCTATTTATCCAGAAGAAAAATTTCAAGTCAGCTTTGATACAAAGCCAAGCATTTGATAAAAGAACAAAAGGAGATGGAAGGGTAGTTTATGATTTAGGGGTTATTTGCATTGAAAATAAAGAGTATGAAGTCGGTAGAAATGCATTTACATATATAAAGCAGTACGGTCAAGAAAATGCATATTATTTTTTAGCTGAAGCAGCAATTTTAAATAGTAGATTCATAGAAGTAACTCAGAATAGAAATTATTCTACCGCCGAGATTTTTACTACAATTCAAGAATACAATACAGCATTAAGTAAAGAAAATCGGAAAAAAAGTAGTATACCTTTAATATTGGAATTAGCAGTTATACAAGCGTTTTATGCAAATCAGGCAGATACTGCAATCCATAATTTAGAAGCTGCATTACTTTTTACAGGATTAACAGATATTCAAAAGGCTGATATCAAATTAAAATTAGCAGATATTTTAGTTTTAAAAGGTGATATTTGGGATGCATCAATCTATTATATGCAAGTAGATAAGGATTTTAAATTTGAGCCAATCGGTCATGAAGCTAAATTTAAAAACGCACGAATATTTTATTATGATGGAGAATTTGATTTTGCTCAATCTCAGTTAAGTATTCTTAAAGAATCCACTACCAAATTGATTGCGAATGATGCGATGGATTTGTCATTACTAATTACTGAGAATTATGGATTAGATAGCAATTATGAAGCAATGCAATGGTTTGCTAATGGTGATTTATTGATAGAACAGCATAAATATAATGAAGCATTTCTATACTTCGATAGCATTGTTAAAAAATATGCATATCATAGTTTAAGTGATGAGATTTTATTTAAAAAAGCGAAAGCAATGCAAATGCAAGGCAATTGGTTGGGGGCAACGAATTACTTCACCGAATTGTTAAAATATTATTCTGAAGATATTTTGGCAGATGATGCCTTATTTCAATTAGGGCAGATATGTGAATTTCAATTAAATGATAAGGAGAGGGCGGCTGAGTATTATAAACGTATATTGTTTGATTACAAAGGAAGTTTACATGTAATAGAAGCAAGAAAAAGATATCGTTTATTAAGAGGTGATAAATTAGATATAGATGATTTATAATTGATATTAAAAAAGAATGGAAATAAATACAGAATTACTTTCAAGAATTTGTACTACACCAGGAACATCTGGATTTGAACAAAGAATAAGAGCGCTTGTTTTAGAAGAAATAAAAGGGTTAG
>CALPVI020000083.1 GCA_943326975.2 Actinomyces viscosus
AGTTGAATTATGTGGAGGAACACACGTTTCAAACACGAATCAAATTGGAATTTTCAAAATCATTTCTGAAGGTGCAGTTGCAGCAGGTGTTAGAAGAATTGAAGCGATTACAGGAGAAACAGCTGAAAACTATTACAAAGAAAAAGCTTCGAAATTAGATGCAATTGCTGAAACATTGAAAAATCCAAAAGATTTACAAAAAGCGATTGAAGATTTGATTTCTAAAAACAATACATTAACGAAACAACTTGAGCAATTCCAAAAAGACAGAGCTAAATTGGTAAAATCTGAATTAAAAAGTAAAATCAATTCTATTGGCGATGTGAATTTCTTAGGAGAAATAGTTGAATTAGACGGTGGATCAATCAAAGATATTTTATTCCAATTAAAAGGTGAAGTTTCTAATTTCTTTGGTGTATTAGGAGGTAAAGAAGAAGACAAATGTACTTTAAGTATTATAGCTTCTGATGAAATAATTTCTTCTAAAAATATAGATGCTGGAAAAATCATTCGAGAAGTTTCTAAACACATTCAAGGTGGCGGTGGCGGACAAGCTTTCTTCGCTACAGCTGGAGGAAAAAACTCACAAGGTTTAGAAGCAGCAATTGGAGAAGTAAAAGCTAAAATTTAATTAAATAATAAATATTTTAATGAGGGAAGAATAATTCTTCCCTCATTTTTTTTATAGATCATTAAGATTTCAATTTCACTTTTTGCTTAACAAATGTACCGCCTTTTTTGACATAATCAATCACGTCAGGCTCCAAGTTAAAACGATAAATAGGTAGAATAAATAAAAGTAAAAAAAGTGATGTTTCATAAACAACCTGCAACCATTCATTTACAAATAATTGTTTTGTAAAAACACCTATAATCAACGTCAACAATCCTAAGCCTATCACTTTGAATTGATTCAGCTGAAAAGGTTGTAATTTATACGCAACATAAACAAAAACAACACGACATAAATTATAAACAATGAGACCAATAGATGTAGAAATTGCAGCTCCAATTATACCATAAATTGGAATTAATACTAAATTCAAAAAGAATACAGAAATAATCAATAAAAAGGTAAATAATAAATCATATTTATATTTTTTTGAAGTTATAAATATTGCTCCATTTAAACCAAAATACATATCCAGTAATCTACCAATCATTAAAAATAAAAACACCCAGATTCCTTCAACAAATTCTTTCTTTAAAAAAGAAAATAAAAACTCAATATTTAGCCATAAAAAAATAAATGCACTTAAACTTAAAAACAAGGTTACTGAACTTACCTTTTTATAAAGTTTATTCATTTCTTCCATATTTTTATGTTTCCAATAAGTAGCCACCATCGGTGTAGTTATTCTCGTTATTGATTTATAAGGCACCTGCAATGCACTCGTTAAAAAAACAATAGTAGTGTAAACTCCAGTCCCTTCCAAACCTACCATTTGAGCAACCATCATCACATCTAATGATATTACAATAACACTTCCCAAAGTATTGAAATAATTGAAAAGCGAAAATTGAATTAAAATTTTTCTAAAACGTTTAGATATATTTATCTTGGTAAGTGTCAAATTTAACTCTCCTATCCTATATGTATGATAAATAAGTATAAATAGAGGAACAACATAAGATAAACTCTGATATATGACAAAATCAGAAAAAGAAATAAGATCAAACCAAAGTAAAAAAAGCAAACAGGTTAACAGACCCCTTAATACGATTTCAAAAGCAAATACAGAAACAATATTTCTAAAAAAACCTCTTAAAAACATTTCAAAAACTAAATACAAAACATATGAAATTCCAATTGGAAAAATCCAAACAAAATAGTCAATAAAAAGTTTTGATTTTTCAATATATAAGTTTTCAATCTCAGCTCTAAAAAGAAAAGCTAAAGCTGTACAAAGTAAAATCCCAATAAAAACAAAGATTAAGATCAAACTTAAAAAGCCGTGATTATTTTTATCTCTATTCTTAAAAAAAGGAAAGAATTTCCAAGTGGTATAAATTGTGCCTAAATTGGCAAATTGAGCAAAAAGTGTACCTACTGATACAAGTAAATTAATTAATCCGATTTGCTTTGTAGTAAGAATAATTAAAAATAGTAACCCTTTATTCAAATATCCAAGTACTATACCTAAATATGAAATGATCATTGTGCGAAATGCATCTTTTTGTACTATTCCCATTATTTGATTAAAAAACAAATATATAAACAATTAGATTAAATTATACTACATTTGTTGTTAGCTGAAAAGTATGAAAAAGGTATTAATAATTACATATCATTGGCCGCCTTCTGGAGGCATTACAGTATTAAGATGTCTTAAAATAGCTAAATACTTAAGAGATTTCGGTTGGGAGCCTATTATATTTACTGCTAAAAATGCTTCTTATCAGTATTTAGATTTTTCAAATGAGAAGGATATCCCTTTAGGTATTGAAATTAATCAAGTTCCGATATTTGAACCAATCAATGTTTTTAAGAAAATTTCAGGAAGAAAAAAATCACAACCTTTACAAAATTTCACTACAAATTCGGATAAAAAAAAATCTTTTATAGACAAACTAGGACTTTGGGTAAGAGGCAATTTCTTTATTCCTGACGCAAGATATAGATGGATAAAACCCTCTATAAGCTATTTAGAAAAATACCTAAAAAACAATACAGTTGATGCTATTTTTACTGATGGACCACCTCACACAAACACTGTGATTGGAATGAAAATCGCTCAAAAATTTAACATTCCATGGATTGCTGATTTTCAAGATCCTTGGACTCAAGTAGATTACTATTCTAAAATGTATATCGGTAAAAGAGCTGATAAAAAACACAAGGCATTAGAACAAGAAGTATTTCAAACCGCAAAAAAAATAACAATCGCAAGTCCATCTTGGAAATTAGACTTAGAATCAATCGGAGCAAAAAATGTAGATGTCATTTATTATGGCTACGATGAAAGTGATTTTAAGAATTATACATCCAAAACACCTGAAAAATTTACTATTTTCCATGGTGGATTATTAGGTGAAGATAGAAATCCTGATTTGCTTTTCAAGGCTATCAATCAAATTTTAGAGTCAAATCCTTCTTTTCAAGATAAAATTGAAATACGCTTGGCGGGTGAAATTGATCACTCAGTGAAACAAACAATTACAAAATACAACCTTGATAGAATAACAAATTATCTAGGAATGATTTCTAGAGAAAATGTAATTTCTGAATATGCAAATTCATCCCTTTTAATTTTACCTATCAACAAAGCTATCAATGCAAAAGGTAGAATACCTGGTAAATTATTTGAAATCCTTAGAAGTAATAAACCAGTATTAGTTTTAGGTCCTGAAAATGGTGATGTAAAAAGAATAGTTGAACAAAAAGAAAAAGGAATTTCAATCGAGTACAATAACTTTATAAAAATTGAAAATTTTCTTTCAAATGCTATTTTTGATAATACTTTTATGAACTACAACCCAAGTTCAATTATTGAGGAATTTTCAAATCGTTCAATAACATCAAAATTAGCTGAATATTTAGATGATATTACAAATAAAACAACATGAAAAAAAAAGGTATTTGTTTATTAGTAAGTAATGAGAGTCGAGATTTCTACTTATTAATTGCTGCAATCTATTATCTTGAAAAATTTGAAAATTTTGAAATTTCATTTGAATTTATTTGGGATGCCCATAAAATCAAAAAAATCAAACCCGAATTAGTTATACTTCCAAATGAAAGAGGAAATGCACTTTATTTTCAAGTTGCTGAATATTGTAAAATAAATAACATACTTGTGCTTAGTCATGATTCCGAAGGGAATTTCAACTCTGCAATTGATTATGATTTTTGGGGTTACAACAAAAGTAAAGACATTGTTTGTCCAATCATTTACACTTGGAATCAACGTATTAAGGATTTTCTATTAACTAAATACAATTTAGATGAAAATAGATTTTATTTGTCAGGTGCACCTGGATTTGATAAATACAAATACTTACCGAAAATTGATAAATACAAATTACTAAAAAAATACAATTTAGAGAAATTCGATAAAGTTGTAGGTTATGCTGGTTGGGCTTTTGGAAAGTTATACAACAAAGAACTGAGTGATGTAACTTTAAATCTGAACATGACATTCGAAGCCGGAAAAAAATGGCTTGAAGATCAACGAGATCAAGTAGAAACTTGTTTAGAAACAGTAATAAAACAGTATCCTGATGTTCTTTTCATTTTAAAAAAACACCCAAGAGAAAATTTTGAATCAGATTACCGCGATTCTCGAAACGAAATGAATCGATTAAATCATTATCCAAATGTTTTGTATTTGAAAGATCAAGAAGATATTCAAGATTTAATACAAATTTCAGATTTATGGATGGCATTCGAAAGTACCTCTATCATGGAGGCCTGGTTAATGAATGTACCAACATTGATGATAAATCCTGATCCCAACTTCACACGTGTTGATTTTTACCATGGATCTGCTGCTGTGAAAAACGCAAACGAAATTGAAGCTGTTTTTAATCAATATTTCAACGATAATAATGCTGATTTCTTTTTTAAATCTGAAATCTTAGCGAAAAGAAATGATATAATTAAAAATTCAATTGGGTTTGATGACGGATTCAATCATCTAAGAATTATAAAATCTTTTAAACCTTATTTAAAAACAGCTAAAAAACCGATTAACATTAAGATTAATTGGAGATTTTTTAGACTATATTTACTCTTACATTTGGGTAAAAACTTTTATAAAAAGTCGATTTACGAAAAACTTCCAAAATTCAAAAAAACAATTTGGGTTTTCGAAAATTATAAATTAGAAAAAATTCGATCTGGAAAAGAAAAAATTTTTAAAGATTTAGATGATTTTTATAAGAAAAGTCAAATTACAACTATTTCTGAAATAGAACGTTTTATAGGAAAACTATAAGCATATTTAGAGTGCAAAATCATATATTTGTACTATTCAAAAAATGAATTAATGAAAGACAAGTCAATTTTAATAACTGGTGGAACAGGTTCTTTAGGAAAAGCCTTAACAAAACATATTCTTACAAAATATCCTGAAATTAAACGTTTAGTGATATTTTCAAGAGATGAACAAAAACAGTTCGAGATGGAACAAGACTTTCCAAAAAGAATCTACCCTCAAATCCGTTACTTTATTGGTGATGTAAGAGATCAAGAGCGACTTGAACGAGCATTTTCAGGAATTGATTACGTTATACATACAGCTGCAATGAAACATGTTCATATTGCAGAATACAATCCTGATGAGTGTGTTAAAACAAATATTGGGGGAGCAGAAAATGTAATTAAGGCTGCTTTAAAAACAAATATAGAACATGTCGTTGCCTTGTCAACTGATAAAGCATGCGCACCTATCAATTTATATGGAGCAACTAAATTAACTTCTGATAAATTGTTTGTTGCAGCTAATAATATAAGAGGAAAAAGACAAATTAAATTCTCTGTTGTAAGATATGGAAATGTAATGGGTTCAAATGGTTCTGTTATACCTTTCTTCTTAAAAAGAAAAAAAATAGATGGTATTTTACCAATTACAGTTGACACAATGACTCGATTCAACATCTCATTACAAGGAGGTGTAGATATGGTAATGCATGCTTTAGAAACTGCTTGGGGTGGCGAAATTTTTGTTCCAAAAATACCTTCATATAAAATTTTAGATGTTGCAGAAGCAATAGGTCCGAATTGCGAAAAACCAATTATTGGAATTCGTCCAGGAGAGAAAATTCACGAAGAAATGATTACTTCATCAGACTCGTTTTTCACTTACGACTTAGGCAAATATTATGTAATTCTACCTCAAACTCCTAACTGGAATATTGATGAATTCGTTAGTAACTTTAATGCTACGAAAGTTGAAGAAGGTTTTTCTTATAATTCAAACAACAACCAAGAATGGGAAACAGTTGAAGGTTTAAGAAAATTAATAAAAGAACATATCGATCCAACATTTGAAGTATGATGAATGTAATTCCATACGGAAAACAAGAAATTACAGCGGACGATATTCTAGCTGTAACAGAAGCATTAAAAGCTGATTTCTTAACACAAGGCCCAAGAATTTTAGCTTTTGAAAAGGAATTTGCTAACTACGTTGATGCGAATTTCGCAGTTGCGGTTAGTAATGGAACAGCTGCTCTTCATTTATCCGTATTAGCACTAGGAATTAAAGAAGATGAGTATGTAATTTGCTCACCACTAACATTTGCAGCATCCGTAAATTGCGTTCAATATTGCGGAGGAAATGTACTTTTCGCTGATATTGATTCATCAACTTACTTACTTGATATTGATTCAGTCAAAAAAGTGATTGATGAAAATAAAGATAAAAAAATAGTAGGTATTATTCCCGTTGATTTTGCAGGGCGTGTTCCACAAATGGATGAATTTAAAAAACTTGCAGATACTTACGGATTATGGATTATCGAAGATGCTTGTCATGCTCCTGGAGGTTTTTTCATTGATGGATTTGGAAACAAACAAAAAGCAGGAAATGGAAAGTTTGCTAACACTTCCGTTTTTTCATTCCATCCTGTAAAACATATTGCAACTGGCGAAGGAGGCATGATAACTACCAACGACGAGAAAATATACAAGCAACTTCTTGAGTTACGAACCCATGGAATTACGCGTGATATATCAAAATTTGAAAATTCGATTGAATTTGCAAGTGGAGAAAGTGATTTTTCTTATCAAGATTATCCATTATGGTATATGGAAATGCAAGCACTTGGCTATAATTATAGAATAACTGACTTTCAAGCTGCTTTAGGTAGTTCTCAACTACTTAGAGCGAAAAAAAATCTTGAAAAACGAATTCAAATTGCTTCAATTTATACTAAGGAACTAAATTCTATAGACGGAATAATCCATTCTTCTGGTTTAATTGAAGGTCATGCATATCACCTGTATGTTCTTGAAGTGAAAAATAGACGAGAATTTTATGACTATTTACGCACTAAAAATATTTATGCTCAAATACATTATATACCTGTGCATTTAATGCCCTATTATAAAAAATTAGGTTGGAATGAAGGTGATCTTCCTAATGTAGAAAAATACTATTCTCGCTGCATAAGTATTCCTATGTTTGCTAATTTAGAAAATTCAGAAATTGATTATATTATAGATGTTATAAAAAATTATTACACAAAAAATGGAAATATATAAAATCAGAAGAATTAGAACTCTTATCGTTAAATTAAGAGCTTATTTTTTAGTGAAAATTGCTAAAAAATTAAAAACTTTAGATTCAAAAAACGCCTTTGATGTTACGATTGAACATAATTTAAAAGGTCTTTA
>CALPVI020000084.1 GCA_943326975.2 Actinomyces viscosus
ATGACTGCAGACAAAGATCCAGGTGAGGAATTTTTCAAAGGCTCTAATAAATATGGTTTCGACTTTTATTCAGCTCATCTATATTACAATGGTGGGAAATATATTAAAAGTGCAATAATTGGGGATTATCAATTAAATATTGGTCAAGGATTAGCTATTTGGAGTAGTTATGCATTCGGAAAAACTGCAGAAACGATGAATATTAAAAAATCTGCGCACATCTTTAAACCATACACATCTGTTGATGAAAATCAATTTTTAAGAGGTGGCGCAATAAATTTTAATATTAAAAAAATTAATCTATCTCTCTTTGCTTCTAGCAAAAGAATGGATGCTACAATTCAACTTAATCCAGATAGCACTCAGTACTATTCGTCCTTTCAACTTACTGGATTACATCGAACAACAACCGAAATTGATCGGAAAAATGTAGCAATTGAAAAATTAATTGGTACTACAATTAGTTTTAAATTACGGCAACTACAACTTGGTATATCAACTTCTTACCAAGGATATGATAAAATGTATCAAAAAGATTTTCAACCTTATAATCAATTTGATTTTCGAGGCAAAGAAATGATGGTAAATAGCTTTTATTACAATTGGATCTATAATAACACCTTATTTTTTGGCGAAATAGCACACAGTTCTTTCACGAATGGTTTTGCAAGATTAAACGGGATGCTAATCTCACTCTCTTCCAGATTTTCATTATCTGTTCTATATAGAAATTATGATCGCAACTATCAAAGTTTATATTCAAATGGATTTTCAGAAAACACAAAAACGCAAAATGAAAACGGAATTTACATTGGAACAAAACTTAAATTATCAGAATCCCTAACTTGCAATTCATATTTAGACCTATTTTCCTCTTCTTGGTTAAAATATCAAGTTGATGCACCTTCAAAAGGTTATGATGTTTTTTCACAAATCACCTTTAAACCTAACAAAAAAACAGAATTATACGGCCGATTTCATCAACAAAATCATCAAAAAAATGATCGAAATAATTCTTATCCAATAAATCAATTAATCGATAATATTCAAACAAATTATCGTGTTAATTTAACTTTTAATGCCTCAGAAAACATCACATTAAGAACTCGTATAGAATACACAACGCTTGATAGACAAAATGCTGCATTAGAAAATGGCACATTAATCCTTCAGGACTTCCTTTACAAACCAATGAAAGGGAGTTTTGATCTTATACTAAGATATGCACTATTTGAAACAACAAGTTATGATACGCGTATTTATTGCTATGAAGCCAACGCTTTAAATGTTTTTTCTATTCCTGCTTATTACGACAAAGGTTCAAAAGCTTATTTTTTAATTAAAACGACATTTTTTAAGCACTTAGATTGTTGGCTAAGAATAGGTTCAACAATCTACTCTAACAAATCATCAATTGGTTCTGGACTAGAAAAAATTAATGGAAATGTAAAACATGATTTTACTCTACAATTTCGATTTCGATTTTAAACAGTTCTGTTTTATTTAGACTTAACATCAAATTGTGAAGAATAGATGAAAAAAAAACAATTTTTACATAAGAATTGTATATATATTTGTTTAACGATTATAATTTTAAGTTAAAAAGATGAATTTCATACTCTCAAGTACAACACTTTTACGTCATTTACAAAGCATTTCTGGGGTTTTATCTACAAGCAATACTTTGCCAATTTTAGATAACTTTTTATTCGAAATTGCTGATGGTCAACTTACAGTATCTGCATCAGATTTGGAAACTACGATGAGAACTACTTTAGAAGTTGAAGCAAAAGAAGGTGGAAAAATTGCAATACCTGCTAAACTTTTACTTGAAGTCTTAAAAAACTTACCAGATCAACCTTGTACATTCATCGTGGATCCATCAAATTTTGGAATTGAAATTGCCTATGACAACGGAAAATCTAAAATGGTAGGTTACAATGGGGATGAATATCCTAAAACTCCTGGTATTGAAAATAGTAATACATTAAAAATTTCTGGTGAAATTATTTCTAAAGCAATAAACAAAACATTATTTGCTACAGGAAATGATGACTTAAGACCTGTTATGAGCGGTGTATTTTGTCAATTTACACCTGAAGATATCACTTTTGTTGCTACAGATGCACACAAATTAGTTCGTTACAGAAGAACAGATTCACAAGCAACAGGAAGTTCATCTTTTATTTTACCTAAAAAACCTTTGAACTTATTAAAGTCAAACGTAAGAGGTGATGAAGAAATTTTAATTGAATACAATGATTCAAATGTAATTTTCACTTTAAATGACATCGTATTAATCTGTCGTTTAATTGACGGAAAATATCCTAATTACGAAGCTGTTATACCAAAAGAAAATCCTAATGTATTAACTATAGATCGAGTTCAATTTTTGAGTTCTATTAAACGTGTTTCTATTTTCTCTAATAAAACTACACATCAAATCAAATTAAAATTAGTTGGTTCAGAATTATCTTTATTTGCAGAAGATTTAGATTTCAACAATGAATCTAACGAAAGATTAACATGTAACTACGATGGAGATGATATGGAAATAGGATTCAATTCTCGTTTCCTAATGGAGATGATTAACAACATGGATACTCCTGAAATTAAATTAGCAATGAGTGAACCAAGTAGAGCTGGTTTATTAATTCCTGGAAGTAACGATAACGAGCATGAAGACATCTTAATGTTGGTTATGCCAGTTATGTTGAATAGATAAAATTCATCAAATATTTACACAAAAAAACCGATTTGAATAAATCGGTTTTTTTGTGTTTTATTAATTCTATAATAATTCATCTATAATTCTATCCATTGAATAACCTTCAGCTTCTGCTCGGTAATTTCTAACAATACGATGTCTTAAAATTGGCTTCGCTACCGCTTTTACATCTTCTATATCTGGAGAATATTTACCTTGCAACAAAGCATGACACTTGGCTCCAACAATTAAATATTGAGAAGCTCTTGGACCTGCTCCCCATGAAATAAAGTCCTTGGTTAATTGTGGTGAAAACTCACTTGCAAATCTTGTTTTTGCAACCAATTTTACTGCATATTCTAACACATTATCATTTACAGGAACTCTTCTTACCAATTCTTGGTATTCAGTGATTTGCTCACCATTTAAAACTTGTTTTAATTCCGTTTTCACATCAGAAGTAGTTGAACGAACAATTGCCATTTCTTCATTAAACGATGGGTAATCTACCCAAACATTAAACATAAAACGGTCTAATTGCGCCTCAGGCAAAGGATATGTACCTTCTTGCTCAATTGGATTTTGAGTTGCTAAAACAAAAAATGGAGCTGGTAATTTATAGTTTACACCACCTGTTGTAACTGACCTTTCTTGCATTGCTTCTAACAAAGCAGATTGAGTTTTAGGTGGTGTCCTATTAATCTCATCAGCCAAAATAATGTTACTAAATAAGGGACCTTTGATAAATTTAAAACTTCTATTTTCATCTAAAATTTCTGAACCGATTATATCAGAAGGCATTAAATCCGGCGTAAATTGTACACGATTAAAACTCAATCCCAAAGATTGAGCAATCGTATTCACTAATAAGGTTTTAGCTAAACCTGGAACTCCAACCAACAAACAATGACCTTTCGAAAAAATTGAAATTAAAACTTGATCGACAACATCATCTTGACCAACTATAACTTTATGAATTTCACTCTTTAACTCTTGATAATGAGTGACTAATTGATCTGCTAAAAGTTTATCTGACATTTTATATTTTTTTAATCAATTAATTGATTTTATTTTTTTATCCATGGATTTTTAAATGCACATGTTTCATATGAATCATCAATTCGAATATATGCATTTGTGATTTTAGATTGTATCCAAGCGTTTATTACTTTCTGTTTTTTATCGTTTTCTGCAGCTTTTTTAATCAATGTAAAATCATCATTTAAATTTGCTTTATGTGGTGCAGTTCTATCCATTAATCGAACAATTCGAATTCCTTGCTTGTGTTCATAAATGTCTGCATACAAATTTGGTGCTGTAACCTCCCCTTTTTCTAACACATCCGTTAAACGATAAATTTGCTGATCTACTTGATTTAAATCCTCCATATCCCAAGTCTGTTCTCCAGTTATTGGGTTAGTGATGATTCCTTTGTTCTGCTTTGTCAAATCATCGTTAGAATACTTCAAAACAGCTTCTTCCCAAGAAATTTTATTCGACTTTAACGCACTGTAGCAAGAATCCATCTTGATTGCAGCATTTTCTAATGCTTGATTACTAAATTCAGGTGTGATTAATATGTGTCTACAAACATAATCATCGCCTTTTCTTTCTAATAAAGTGACAATATGGTAACCATAAGTTGTTTCAAAAATTGGAGAAATATCTCCTACTTTGAGGCTAAAAACAGCTGCGTCAAATTGTGGAACCATCATCCCTCGAGTAGCTTTATATTTCCCACCTTGAGATGCACTCCCTGGATCCATAGAATTTATCCTTGCCTGTGTTTCAAAACTTTTACCTGCCAAGATTGAATTCCTAATAGAATTCAATTTATCATAAGCTATTTTTTTGTCAGCATCCGTTATTTCAGGATAATATACAATTTGCTGAAAACTCAATTTAGAATTAATTAACGGAATACTATCGTCTGGAACTGTTTGAAAATAAGCTTTTACTTCTTTTGGAGTTACAGAAATATTCTCAGTAATCTTATATTCCATGTCTTGCGAAAGTAATCTATCTTTAATAACTTCACGAAATTCCTCTTTAATTTGAGAACTCGATTTCCCATAAAATTCTTCTAATTTCTGACGACTTCCGATTTGTTGTTCTAACATACGTAATCGGTTTTCCATCTCAGCATCCACTTGTGCATCTGAAACTACCAAGCTATCTAATTTTGCTTGATTAATCAATAAGTTTTGATACATCAATTCTTCCAAAATCTCACAATCAGTTTTTGAATTCACCTCCATTTTTGCTTGAATCATCTGCAATTTCTGTGCATTGATATCAGATTGAAGTATGATATTATCTCCAATTTGGGCAGCTATTTTATCTATAACTTGAGAATTGTTTTGTGCTACAGCAGCATTAATACAAAGTAACACCAAACTCAATTTCAACAAAAACCTCATCTTTTCTTTTCTCTTTTTACTACCTTATTATTAATACATAAAATAAAGTATATTTATAATTGATGTAAAGTTTAAAATAACATTTGATTATAGATTAATCTTTATCATTTTTTAACATCAATTTTCGTCTAAATTTAGTTATTTTTTAGTTTACAAAACAAATAAAGGCCGACATAAGCCAGCCTTTATTAAAATAAATGCATTAATTTATTTTCCTAAAGAATATAATACTTCTAAATTTAGTTTTATAGGATATTTTTTTGACAACTCTTCCAACCATGTTTTTTCTAAATAATTTTGATAATCTGAAGTTATAGCACCTTTGGCTTCAGAAAGTTCTTTCAAACCTGGCTCAAGTACTTCAGCAACCTTAATTACATAAATTTTACCATCTAATTCATAGGGCTTATTTACTCCTTTCTCCCAATTTTTTCCTTTAAGAAAGGAAGTATTAGCTATCTCATATTTATTTGTTTTTACTCTTAAATTCAATTCACTATCCTTGTTGATTTTATCAATTACATGTTTTGAATTAATCGTGTCATTCTGAATCATTTTAAAAACCTCATCAGCTATTTGTTTATTTGAACATTCGTAGACCATTGCATCCACTCTTTTAATCCAAGTATATTTTGATCTATTTGCCTCAAAATATGCTTTTAATCCTACGGTATCTCGCATTGCCTTGTTCCAAACTTTATCAGACATGATTTCATATAATATAATTCCATCGTGATATTCATTCAATAATGCTTTAAATTCTGAATGCTTTTGAGGTAATTTAGTCTCTTCGTATGATAATATAGCTTCTTTTTCCCATCTTTTATAAAGATTTCCCACTAAAATATCATTCGTAATATTTTTTGGACCTTTTTGATTTTGTTCAGCATATTTTGCAAACTCTTTTTGACCAAACTTTTTTCCATCAATAATAAAAATTGTCTTATCAGATTTTAACTTTGAAGCCGACCATTCTCCCTTTGCAAAATTTGAATCTATATTAGCAACAAACCATTTTAAAGATTTTTTACTTTTATCTTTGAATCCATATTCTTTTTTCAAATTTGAAACGAAAGACTCTTGTGTTTTCAAAGATCTTTCATCCTTATTTACTTTGGCTTGGATCTCTTTTTTACTAGCATCAAATGTTGGAACATCATACCATTCTACCCTTTTTATGATATGATAACCATAATTTGTTCTTATAGGTTTACTTATATCTCCATTCTTTTCCAACTTAAAAGCTGCATCTTCAAACTCAGTAACCATTCTGGTTGTCGAACCTGTTCCAAATACGGGTAATACTCCCCCTTTATTATTTGAACTTGGGTCATCTGAATAATTTTTTACTAGAGTTTCAAAATTTTCACCTTGAATTAATTTATCATAAATCTCATTGATTTTTTTTGAAGCAGACTGATTATCATCTGGAGAAGCAGATTTAGGAACTGAAACCATAATATGCGCTGTTTTTATAGATCCTCTTGCTGGTCTAACATCCGTTACTTTAAGAATATGATAACCAAAACGAGTTCTTATTATTTGAGAAACTTTACCAACTTCAGTTTTATAGGCCGCATCTTCAAAGGGATAAACCATCTGAAAAGCAGTAAAATAACCTAAATCGCCTGCGTTAAATGAAACGGATGGATCTTCTGAATTGGCAACTGCAATTCTACCAAAGTCTTCCCCTCCTTCAATCTTTTTCTTTAATTCAGCTATTTTATTATAAATTCTTAAAGTGTCTACCGGTAAAGCATTAGGATCTATTCGAAGAAGAATATGAGAAGCTTTCACTTCTTTAGTCATTCTATCATATGCCTCTTTAACTAATTCTTGATTTTTTGCTGAATCAATTAAATAGGGCGTAGCAAGCTGTTTTCTATATCCAGCTAACTCAGATTTCAATTTTGGTAAAGTATCATATCCTAACTTTTCAGCTTCAATTACTTTTAATTGAAATTTTTTGAACAACTCAGTATATTCATCCAAAGATTGTTTGTCATATTTAGGATTTGGGTTGTTTTTTAAATAAATCTGTAAAAATTCTGATTTTGTAACTTTTTTACCATCAACTTCTAATAAAACAGGATCTTGCTGAGCAAATGTTTTAAATAAGAAGAAAGAACTTACTACTAATACAATA
>CALPVI020000085.1 GCA_943326975.2 Actinomyces viscosus
CGAAATTTTTTGTTCAATTTCAGCACCTTCTTCACCTGCTAAATATTCGTTGTAAGCTCCTTCTATTCCGACTCTTAATTCTTTACCATTTTGATTTTGATAGTAACCTAAAGTTCTTTTCATCAATTCATTATGAGGACGTTTTCTGATACTTGTCTCGTCAGTATCAATTAATCCGCCTTTCATTCTTCCTTTATTGAAAATAGGTAATTCTCTTAATTGCCTTCTTTCATCATTTGTTGCTTTCGAACATATTAACAAGAATCTATTACCTAATGACCTACCTCTTCTTATATAATTCTCCCATTCTCTAGAAGACATTGAATTATAAATTCGAGATAACCCCCTTGCTAAATCAGTAATATCCTCGTCAAATGTTTTTTGATCAATCACAGTTGGATCCATGTGAATATCATAAAACGAAACAGAAGTCACTAATGGAGTATAATTTGCATCTAAAATTTCACCTCTTCTTGGAGTTCTTTTTATTATTCTCTTTGGAATTTTTTCTTCTTTGCTCGACAACATATTCGAACGACCTTCCATTTGAATAGAAAAAGTAGTATACAAAACAACAAGCATAATAAATACAAACCCGTAATAAACGAGATGTACCCTTAGTGCTATTTGTTTTTTATCTTCCATTTATTTTTAATACTCTTTTTTAATTCTTATAACTTTAGTTGGGTTCACCGTTTCATGTAAACCTTTCTTTTCTAATCTATCTCTTAATTTACTTCTTCTTGTTTCTTCTTCTAATTTTGCTTTTACTTCAACATAATTAGCAGACATTTCATCTAATTCTAATTGAGCATTTTCAGCATCTTTAGAAAGTTGTTTTCCATAATATCCTTTCCCTACTAACAATAAGAGTAAGAGAATGATGAAAAAAATGAAATTCAAATTATTCAACATAAATTCTTTCGTCAAAAATTCTCCATTCAAAATTTGAATAAATGCATTGGATTTACCTCCTTTTACATTTTTCGTTTTTTTCTTTTTAGCATCCTGACTTTTTGCCTTTTCTGCTAATTCCTCTTTTCCAATGAATTCGTTATCCATCATTTCTAACTGCAATTCTTAGTTTAGCACTTCTTGCTCTAGAGTTTCTTTCCAATTCTTCTTCATTTGCAACAATTGGATGTCTCACTACTTCAGAAAATGGCTTAATTACATTTCCGAAAAAATCTTTTTCAATATCTCCTTCAATTGAACCTCTTTTCATGTAGTTTTTCACCAATCGATCTTCCAAAGAATGATAAGACATAATTACCAACCTACCTTCAGGTGCAATTACATCTGCCATTTGATTTAAAAACCTTTCCAAAACATCTAATTCTTGGTTGACTTCAATTCTTAAAGCTTGAAAAATTTGAGCAAAAAACTTATGATCTTTAAACTTAGGTGCACATGAAGACAAAGCTTCCATCAGTTCACCAGTTGTTTCAATTGGTTTACGTTCTCTCGCAGATAAAATAGCGTATGCAACTTTTTTAGCATTACTGATTTCACCGTATTTTCTAAAAATTTTCATTAATTCAATATCACTGTATTCATTAATGATTGTTTTAGCCGAAACTTCCCCTGATTGATTCATTCTCATATCCAACGGATCATTTGAACGAATTGAGAAACCTCTTTGACCATCATCAAATTGATGAGAAGAAACACCTAAATCAGCTAAAATCCCATCCACTTTTTTTATCCCTAACATTTTTAAATGATTAGAAATAAATGAAAAGTTTGCTGCAACAAAATGAAAATTAGGAGCTTCCCAAGCATTTTTCTTTGCGTCAGGATCTTGATCAAATACAATTAATTTTCCCTGTGGAGATAATTGCTTAAATATTTCTCTTGAATGGCCACCACCACCGAAAGTTACATCAACATAAACACCATTTGGATTAATTGACAATCCATCAAGACATTCATTAAGCATTACTGGTACGTGGTACTCTATATTATTCGTCGTCATTTAAATCACCCATTACTTCATCCGCCAAATCAGCGAAATCAGCCATGTTGCCTTCGATCATTTCGAAGTACTTGGTCTTGTCCCAAATTTCAATTCGGTCATTGTATGCAATCAACATTGCATCTTTTTCCAATCCGATGCGCTCCATATGCGCTACAGGAATATGAACTCTACCAACGTTGTCTAATGAAACATTTTTTGCTCCTTGATGAAACAAACGGTAGAACATTCTGTTTTTCGGTTTGAATAAATTCATTTTAGAAAGTTTCTCACTGATTTTATCCCATTCATTCATCGGATAAAGTGTCAAACAATCCTCAAAGCCTTTATTCAACATGAAATTTTCTAGGGCAGCAGGAGAAAGCTGCTTCCGTAAACCGGAAGGAAACAAGAAACGCCCTTTTGCGTCCAACTTCACTTCATACTCTCCTACTAGACCTGACATGGCTTTTAATAATGGGTAAAATTAATTGTTTTCTACCACTTTTTACCACCTAAGTGGCTATTGTTAATAAATTATAACGCAAAAGAAGAATAAAGGTTTCAATTGATTTACAAAAAACCAATAATAATAAGGTTTATAAGAAATAATTAGTTTGTGGTAAAAAGTGGTAAATTTTTTAAAATGTTAATAAATGCAAGGTTATTAACAAGGTTGTAAATATGATAGAAATAAAATACACAAAAAACAAAGCATTGATAACCATTGAATTAAGAATAAAAAAGATATTAAATCCCTAAATTGATTTATAAAAAAGAAGGTTTATCAACATCGCTCACTACATTAAAATACGTATGATAATAGAATTCGTCGTTTACAAAAAGTAAAAAATGAAATTTTTCACTAATTTCACATTTAGAGATAGCTCATTAGTACAATGAGTTAATTTAAAATCACAATGACTGAAAAAATAAAAATATTAATTATTGAAGATCATAAACTGATTGTAGAGGCTTGGACGAACATTTTAAATTCTGTTGATGAATTTGAGGTTTGTGCTAGTGCTGACAATACTAATGATGCAATAAAATTAGCACACATTCACAGACCTCACATTGTTTTAATGGATATCAACCTTAAAGGAAGTTCTGGATTTGAGGCTACTGAAAACATCATCAATCAAATTCCAAAAGTGAAAGTGATTGGCTTATCAATTCACGATGATTTATCAGTTGTAAAAAAAATATTTTCATTAGGAGCAACAGGTTATTTAACGAAAAATTCTTCTAAAAAAGAGTTAATTGAATCAATCCATAGGGTTTATAGAGGAGAAAAGTTTATTTGTGAAGAAATCAATGAAAGATTTTCAAAAACAAATAAAATGGATGAAAAAGATTCAAATAAAAAGGAGTTAACAACGAAAGAAATTGAAATTATAAAATACATAACACAAGGACTTACTTCAAAAGAAATTGGTGAAATGCTAAAAATATCAAATAGAACTGTTGATACACATCGACATAATATTCTGAAAAAATTAGAAATACCAAATTCAGCACAACTCAGCACTTGGGCTAAAGAAAAAGGATACGTTTAAAGAATTTAATAAAAAATGGTTTTTTATTAAATTGTTGAAAATCAATTTGTATATTTATGTAGTCTGTAACTTAACAGAGAAAAAAGACATTACTTTAAAAGGTAGAATTATGCCAAATCAGGATTCAATATTTAAATACTTATATATATTCTATATTTTTTTCTGTGCATATCAAGTTCCTTTTGCTCAAGAATCTAATAATAAGATTTGGGTAAAATTTGAAAAGGACTTACTAGTTCCTATTTCAGAAAATGGGAAATTATTTTCAAGTTCAAACGAATTACAATCTTCCATCAATAAATATAAGTTAACCAATTTCAAAAAAGCCTTTCCAAATTCAAAAAAATCTGAATTATTAAAAGTGTATGAAATAGATTTTATAGGTAAAGAAAGTGATGTTATTCAATCTTTATCGAAAGTAGAAGGTATTTCTTATATCGAAATAGCCCCTAAAATAGAAGCTCTTTACACTCCAAATGATTACAATTTAAAATTTAGTGTAGATTATGCCTTAGATATTGTTAATGCTAAAAACGCATGGGACATTTCAATGGGTGATTCTTCTATAATTATTGGTATTTCTGATACAAATTATGACACAAATAGCATAGAGCTGAATGGACAATATACGTACATCGATGAATATATTTTTGATACAGACTATCTACATGGGACTGCTGTAGCCAATCAGATAGCTGGTAAAACTGACAACAATTATGGTAAAAGTTCGATCGCACCAAAATGTAAATTGCGGTTATATTCTATGGGCTATAATTCATTATTACAAGCCTGTTATGAAGGTGTAAAAGTAATCAATGCGAGTTGGGCATCTGGCTGTAATTATAGTTATTTCGGTCAGCAAATATGCGATGAAATATATAATCAAGGTGTAATTTTAGTTGCGGCAGCTGGTAATGGAAGTACATGTGGAGGTGCAAATAATTTAGTATACCCATCAGCTTTTAATCATGTAATTTCAGTCACCTCTATTGGAGCATCTGATAACCACGAAAAAATTATTGGAAATAGTAATACTACCCATCAACATAACGCAACAGTTGACTTAAGCGCACCTGGATATTTTGTTCCTTTAGCTGCTAATAACAATACTTTTATAACCGCTAATGGTTCCTCCTTTGCAGCTCCAATTGTAACTGGCGCTATTGGATTAATCTTATCCGTTAATCCATGTTTAACAGCGGATCAAGTAGAAGATATATTGAAAAGCACTGCTCGTAATATTGATAATTTAAATCCGAATTATGCAGGTAAAATAGGTGCTGGAAGAATTGATATTTATGAAGCTTTAAAACTTGCAAAAACAATCACCTCTATTCGTGTAACAGATACAATTATTTTCAATTGCGAAAAACAATCAGCTACGATAGATTTATCTGCTTTGGGCGGAACTAGCCCTTATGATTTTATATGGCAAAATGGTAGACAAGGTAGTCATCAGGAAAATGTGATAAGTGGAAATTATATAATTGATATAAAAGATAGTAAAGGCTGTTTATCGAAGGATACTATTGAAGTGAAGGGCATTCAAGTAAACTATGATTATACAAATAATGTTTCTGTAACAAATTCAAATTTCAATCTAACTGATTTGAACAGTGATGGAATAATAAGAATAGGTGGAAAATTAATAATTGAACCAAATATAAATTTTGAAATAAATGATAAAAAAATTCAATTTGGAAAAGGTCCTAACGAAGATAAATCAGGAATATTAATTGAAAATGGTGCTTCACTTAAAATTAAAAACCATACCATCTTAATGGGATTAAATCAATGTAAATCAAGATGGGATGGAATTGAAATTAGTGATAATAAAGAACTTGTAATTGACACTAGCAACAATAGTCAAACTTTTGTTAAGCATGATAAATCTGGTGAACTAATCATGGATAAATCAAGTGTTTTTGATGCATTTACTGCAATTAAGACTATCCAATTAGATCATATAGATACAAATACACTATTCGGTTCGATTACGATTACAAATTCGCTATTTCATGATAATCAAAATGGAATTGATTTGAGTTCAAATAATAAATCGAACCTCCAAAAAAACAATATTATAGATTGTATTTTCATTGTGGACGATAGTTTAATAAAAAACACTCAACATCTAAAATTAAAGAATGTAAACAATCTTCAAATAATAAAGAATGGTTTCTTTGGTAATAAATACGTATTTGAAAATGAAAAAGGAACTGGTATTGAATCAGTAAATTCAAATTTATTTATAGCAAGTGACACAACTTCAGATGTAACAAAAATTAACAATACAAAAGGCAATGATTTTTACGATTTATTTTACGGAATTAATAGTACAAATCCTTCAAATAAAATTAATGTAATACAAATTACTGGATCTAACTTTAAATATGTCAATCAAGGAATTAATATTAATGGAAAAACGAATGGATTAATCTATAAAAATGAATTCTTTCTACCCTCAGGATCAATGACAAATAAAAGTTTTGGCATTAATTGCGAAAATGATAACGAAATTATAATTAGTGAAAATACTTTGTCTACATTAAACAAAGAACAACAAAACAACTACGGAATAATATTAAAAAACAGCACTTACTCATTAGTAAAAATTTACAAAAACAATTTTAATGGTACATTTAAAGCTGCCAACTATTTTGAAGGTGATAATTTAAACACGAATATTGATTGCAATAATTATCTAGGTGATTCTGAGCATGCATGGGAAATTAATTCTGGAAAACTAAAAAATCAAGATGGTTTAGATCAAAATGGAAAAGCATATGTTTATCTAAATAATTTTGAAAAAAACACCAAAAAAGAATCACAAATATATATTCATACAAATGCAGAGAACATTATTTATCAAACAACTATTGATTTTACACCTACGAACATAAGTCCTAGTGTAATGGTTGCAATTATCAATGATAATATTCATGAAAATGGATGTTTGAATTACTTTGAATTAAAACAATTAATACCTGAAAAGCCAGTTGATTCATTATTGTATTCAAAATCAAATATATACCCTAACCCAACATTTAATGGCACAACTTCTATTACTTGGAACGAACTAACTATAGATAAAATAGAAATATTCAATTTATTAGGTGAAATTATCCTTGAAAAAAAAGTGAATGGAAAAAATGGAATTCAATCATTTACAAATTTACCCCTAGGTACTTTTTTTGTAAAACTTTCAAATAATAACGAAATTGTTATTACCAAAAAGCTGATTGTAAATTAACCTATTTTGCTTTCAACTCTAGTCTTGTCCCTTTATTTTCAATACTTTTAAAGTTACAATTTAAATTAGCGATTTTGGCTCTTTGATAAATATTATCCAATCCCAAGCCATTTTGAATTTCCTCCATAACAAATCCATCACCATTATCAGCTAAAACAATAACCATATTATTTTTTATTCTTTTTATTTCACATCTTATAACCGATGCATTTGAATGTTTAATTGAGTTATTAATGAATTCTTGAATTATTCTAAACAAATTATATGTGTCAATTCTTTCGAAGTCTAAATTAGAAATAGCTTTATCACACAAGAACTTTATATAGATATTTTCCAATCTATTGAATCGATCAAATAATGAATTTAATGCATCTAATAGTCCGTTTTCAAGTGCAGGTGGTGTAAGATTATAACAAAGTGCTCTTGTTTGATCCAAACTTGCTTTTACAATTTCAAAGCAAGAATTTAATAAACTACTATTATTTACTCCCTCTTCA
>CALPVI020000086.1 GCA_943326975.2 Actinomyces viscosus
AAAAAATAAAAAAAAATGAGATAAAAAAATAACTCATTTTTAAGTTATTGAAATATAATAAATTATGAAACCTTCTCTTTATGTTTAGAAACCTGCTTTCTTAACGCTTCAACCGCTAAATCAGCTGCCTCCTCAAAACTTTTACATTGTTTCTTTGCAAACAATTCTTTTCCTGGAATCAAAATCTTAACCTCTGCTACTTTATTTTCACCCTCTTGATCTTTATCCAATCTCAAAAACACTTCACCAGCAATAATATTATCATAAAACAATTCTAATTTGCCTACTTTTTCATTTATAAAATCTACTAACTTTTTATCAGCTGTAAAATGAACAGAATGTACTTGGATATCCATGACTATTTTTTTTTATGCCCCCTTGGGTGAGCTTGTGAATAAATATTTGTTAACTGTGTAAACGAATTATGAGTGTAGATTTGTGTTGCGGATAAATTTGCATGTCCTAATAGTTCTTTTAATGTTTCTAATCCAGCTCCATTATTCAACATATGAGTTGCAAAAGTATGACGTAACACATGTGGACTACACTTATCTAAATTTGTTACAAAGCCAAGATAATTATTAATTATTCTATAAACAAGTTTTGAATATAATTTATTTCCATTTTTTAAAATAAAAAAATGTATGCTCTGATTAAACAAGCTTGTTTTTAACTGTTTATATTCCAAAATAATCTTATATAAATCTGAAGAAATTGGAATTTTACGTTCTTTATTCCTTTTTCCCAACACTTTGATAGACTCTGAATCAATATCTTTATCTTTTAATTCAATTAATTCACTCAATCGAATACCTGTCTGATAAAAAATCTCAACAATTAATTTATTCCTTATTCCATCAAAATCATCTGAAAAATAATTTAATAATTTATCATTTTCCATTTCTATTACCTTAGCAAAACTTGGAAGTCTCTTTTCTGCTTTGACGCCCTGAACCTTACTTATTGGATTAATTTCAATTTCACCATTTTTCTGAAGCCATTTAAAAAATGTCCTCAAAGTGGATAATTTTCTATTGATTGATTTTTTTGCAATTTTATTATCATATAAACTTACAATCCAACCACGAATCAACATAGGGGAAACTTCTAAAAGATCACGCCTATTTTTTATCTCGGTAAACGCGAGAAATTGATCCAAGTCTATTTTATAAGCTGTAACCGTATGCTCAGAAAATCTTTTCTCTGACACTAAGTAATTCTCAAAATCTTCAAACAAAAAAAAAGGAGTCATATTATGACTCCTTTACGTATTCTAAAAGAAAATGTTACTATGCTTCTATTGATTGCATTCTTTCACGGTAAGCAGCACGAATTCTACCTTGACGGTTAATTACAGAAGGTTTTGTAAACTCTTTACGACTTCTTAATTCTTTCATCGCTTTAGTTTTATCAAATTTCTTTTTAAATTTTTTAAGCGCTCTCTCGATGTTTTCGCCTTCTTTTACCGGAATAATTAACATATCTTTTTTTAATTAGTTTTATTTTTGGAATACAAATTTATAAATAAAAAAATTATTAACAAACTTATTTTAAGATTTCTCTAGAAATAACTAATTTTTGTATTTCAGAAGTACCTTCTCCAATAGTACAGAGCTTAGCATCTCTATAAAATTTTTCAACTGGAAAATCTTTTGTGTAGCCATATCCTCCGAAAATCTGAACAGCCTCATTTGCAACTTCACATGCAATTTCTGAAGCGTAATACTTAGCTATAGCTGATTCTTTTGTTAAATTTCTTCCCTCATTCTTTAAAAATGCAGATTGATGCAACAATAATTCTGCAGCTTCAATTTTAGTTGCCATATCAGCTAATTTAAATCCAATCGCTTGAAAATGTGCAATTGGTTTACCAAATTGCTCTCTTTCTTTTGCATATTTAACTGCTGCCTCATATGCCCCTTTAGCAATCCCTAAAGCTAAGGCTCCAATTGAAATACGTCCGCCATCAAGAATTTTCATTGCTTGAATAAATCCCTCACCTTCTAAACCTATCAAATTTTCAGCAGGAATTTTACAATTATCAAATATTAACTCGCATGTTTCAGATGCGCGCATTCCAAGTTTATTTTCTTTTTTTCCTGCCGAAAAACCAGGAGTGCCTTTTTCTACAATAAAAGCAGACATTCCTCTTGAATCTCCTTTTTCACCAGTACGAGCAATCACAACTGCTATATCACCTGATTTACCATGAGTAATAAAGTTTTTTGAACCATTTAAAACCCAAAAATCACCATCTTTTACTGCAGTTGTATTCATACCACCCGCATCAGAACCTGTACCTGTTTCAGTTAAACCCCAAGCACCAATCCATTCAGCAGAAGCTAATTTTGGTAAATATTTTTTCTTTTGTTCTTCATTAGCATGGTAATAAATGTGACCTGTACATAATGAATTATGAGCTGCAACTGACAACCCAATAGAACCACACACTTTCGCAATTTCAGAAACAACTGTAATGTATTCATGGTATCCAAATCCTGAACCACCATATTCTTCTGGGATAAAAACTCCCATTAATCCTAATTCACCTAACTTTTTAAAAACATGTACTGGAAATTCTTGCGTTTCATCCCATTCCATGAAATGAGGTCTAATTTCTTTTTCTGCAAAATCACGCACCATTTGCGCAATCATGATCTGATTTTCATTTTGATCAAAATTCATTTTACTTTGTTTTTGGGGTATTTATACTTGTATTATTTTCTAAAATTTTACTAAATTAACAATTTTGTCTGAAAATGTTTTTAATTTTTCATTTCCATTTAAAAAATCTAAGGAAACTAAAAAACTAAATGCTGCAACTTCACCTCCAGATTTTTTAACTAATGTCGCTGCTGCTTCTGCTGAGCCTCCAGTAGCCAATAAATCATCATGTATAAGCACTCTTTGATTTGGAAGGATTGCATCTGTATGCATTTCAATTGTTGCGCTACCATATTCTAAATCATAACTATGACTTATTTTTTCATAAGGCAATTTTCCTTTTTTTCTAATTAAAACAAAAGGCAAACCTAATCGCATAGCTAATGGATATCCAAACAAAAAACCTCTACTTTCGATACCCGCAACTACATCAATGCTTTTATCTTTGAATTCATTTACTAAATGATCTAAAATATCATTTGATAATTTAGAATCCATCATGATTGGTGTAATATCCTTAAATAAAATCCCTTCTTTAGGGAAATTTGGAACATCTCTTATCGTACTTGTTATTCTTTCTTCTAATGTCATTTTATAAAGTAATATATGATTTTATTTTTAAAAATTTTTCATCTGTTATTAAATGAGATTCCTTTAATTCTTCAATAGAAGTAAATCCATTTTTTTGCAATCTTAATTTTACAATTGAATTTGCAATATTCCATCTAATATAAGGGTGATTTTTTAATTCTTCAACAGTTGCGGCATTAATTGATATTTTTTTAATGTTCTCATTATCTATTGTAAATTCATCTTTTATTAAATCAAATTTTTCTTGATCCATTTTCCAAACCTCTAGCAACTGACTTTTTTCAATAAACCCGCCTAATTCATCTCTTTTTTTAATAATTTGCTTTGCGAAAAACGAACCAATTCCCTTAATCTTCACTAATTCCTCTTCATTCGCACTATTAATTTCTACTTTTTTAATTGGTTGAGATTCAATTTTATTATCATTTAATTGTAGTGAAAAATTATTTTCTTTCTTAGGATAAATAGTGGAATCTTTTATAAGTTGATAGAATTCGTCTGAAATAACAAATATCTTTTTTAACTCGTCATTTGAATATATTCCTCTTGAAGTAAATTTAACGATTACATTTGCCTGTTTAATAGATAACCCTAAATTCATCCAATCTTCTACTTTGAATTGATTTGGGTCAAACTTTGACTTTGGAGACTTGAACTTCTTTCTTTTGAATGAATTAGAATACTTGTTTTGAATATACTTTGATTGATTAAATTGATTTTCCAATTTAGAAATTGGTAAAGAAGAGAGTGTAAATTTTTCTTCCTCATCCAATGAAATTAGAATTCTTGGTGTAAAAATGATTAAAATAGAAATTACAAAAAGAGTTAATACTCCTTTTCTATTTCGTTTTGATATTCGAAATAAATTATTCATCAATTCTATACCTTTTCTTTAACTTCCTTAGTGTTAAATAAATAAAAAATCGGAATACCAATAAGAACTATTACCAATCCCATCCCTGTATTTCTTGTATCATAAATTAATAGATCAGCACAAATAGTTAATGTTATTAAAATATATAATGCTGGTATTATTGGGTATCCAAAAGCTTTATAAGGTCTTTCAGTATTTGGTTCTTTTATTCTTAATATAAAAACACCTGCGATTGTTATCATATAAAACAATAAAGATGTGAATGTAGAATAAACTAATAAATCACTATATTTTCCTGACATACATAAAATAGAACTCCAGATACATTGAATCCAAAGAGCGATTGATGGAACATCATATTTATTTAATTGTTTTGCTTTTTTAAAAAACAATCCATCTACCGACATCGCATAAAACAATCTTGACCCTCCGAAAATCAATCCATTATTACAGCCAAAAGTTGAAACCATAATAAGAATTGCCATTATACTTGCACCTATGTTTCCAAACATTACAGAAGCAGCCGCAGCACCTACTCTATCTTGATCAGCTGTCATAATTTCATTATTTGGCAATAATAAAAGATAAGAAAGATTAGCTAAAATGTAAATAACGGTAACAATCAAAGTTCCTAAAAACAAACTTCTTGGAATATTTTTTTTAGGATTTTTTATTTCACCTGCTATAAAAGTTACATTATTCCATGCATCTGATGAAAATAAAGGATTAATAATCGTCGCTCCAAGTGCTCCAAGTAAAGCAAACCCTGTAAGTGGAATAACCGTAATTTTACCATCTGGTAGAATTGTTGTTTTAGTTGCCTCCCACATATGCGAAAAATTATCTGTAATATTTGTTGATTTAATTCCTACAGCAATTCCAATTACAATCAAAGCAAATAAAGCGAATAGTTTTGCAGATGTGAAAACTACCTGAATAACCTTACCATTTTTTACGCCTTTAGAATTGACAAAAGTTAAAATAATAATACTTAAAACAGCTAATAATTGAGAAAATGTAACATTAAAAGATTCTCCAAATTTTATAAAATCATTATTTAAAAAAGGGAAAAAAACAGCTGTATATTTTGCAAAAGCAACTGCTACTGCAGCAATTAAACCTGTTTGAATAACTGTAAAAACCGACCAACCATAAATAAAGGACGTCATACGACCATATGCCCGTCGAATATAAACATATTGACCTCCAGCATTAGGCATCATACTCGCTAATTCACCGTAACTTAAAGCTGCAAAAATTGTCACTATACCTGTCAAAAGCCAAAGTAGTAGCATCCAAGCTGGAGAACCAATATCTCTCATCATTGTTGCCGTTACAATAAAAATTCCAGAACCTATCATGGAGCCTGCAACAATACTTGTTGCATCTACTAATCCTAAACTTCTTTTTAATTCGTTTTTTGACATTAAGTGTTAAGTTAAATCTATTCAGTAATCTTATTTAACTCTTCTTGTTCTCTTTCCCAGTCATTTAATTTACTATGCTTACGAGAATACAAGAAATAAACAATTATCCCTATGGAAGACCAAATTAGAAAAGCAACCCATGTCTCTTTTCGAACAAAACACATCAAAAACACATTAAAACTTACTCCTAAAACTGCTATTACTGGCAAAAAAGGCACTTTAAAAGGTCGCTCTAAATGTGGTTGTTTCACTCTCAATACCCAAACTGCTAATGCAATCATTGCAAAAGCCAGTAACGTACCCATTGAACACATCTCTGATACTTTATCAATTGGAGTTAATGATGCTACTATTGAAATTATTAAACCTATTAAAAGTGTACTTTTAAAGGGTGTTTTGAATTTATGATGAATCTCCCCAAAAATACCTGGTAGTAAACCATCTTTAGCCATACCTAAAAAAACACGAGTTTGACCAAGCATCATAACCATCATAACAGAGACTAAACCAGCAACTGCTGCAATAGTGATCAAAATTGTTGCCCAAGGCATATTAACCCCTTCAAATGCAGAAGCTACTGGGGCTTTAACATCTAATTGGTCATATCTAACCATTCCTGTTAATACCAAAGAAACTAATATGTATAAAACCGTACAAATAACCAAAGACATAATAATAGCAAATGGAACATCTTTCTTAGGATTAATAGCTTCACCTGCTTGAGTTGAAACTGCATCAAAACCTATATAAGCAAAAAACACAATAGAGGCTGCCGTCATTACACCACTCCAACCAAAATGAGAAGTACCATCAGGATCAATAACTTGTTTAGGAATGAATGGATGATAATTATTTGTATCGATGAAAAAGAAACCTACAAAAATCACAAAAAGTACAACTGCTATTTTCAATACGACAATAATATTATTTGTTTTTGCAGCTTCTTTTATCCCCCTAACTAAAATTGAAGTTACAACCCAAGTAATTAAAAAAGCTGGTAAATTAAAACAGATTGATGGAGCAACTTCACCAATTGCCTTATATTTAGCGGCAGCGGTAACTGGGTCGTTCATTAACCATAAAGGAGGATCAATATGGCATTGGTGTAATAACTTCTCAAAATAACCACTCCAAGCAACTGCAACTGTAGTAGCACCCATCATATATTCTAGAATTAAATTCCATCCTATTATCCAAGCAAATATTTCACCCATCGTTCCATAAGAATAGGCGTAAGCTGATCCCTCAACTGGAAGTACTGAAGAAAATTCGGCATAACATAAAGCTGCAAACAAACATCCTAATCCGGCAATAACAAATGCAATTGCTAACGCAGGACCTGCATTATTATGTGCTGCTACTCCTGTTAGAGTGAAAATACCACCGCCAATAATCGCACCTATACCTAACGATGTTAAACCCCAACGACCTAAAACTCTGTTTAAGGTGCTTTTTTTCATTTCTGCTTCAAACAAGCTTATAGGCTTCTTACGCCATGGACTTCCAGCCATTTTATTTTAAATTAAATTTTGTGTAAATATAAATTATTAAAATTAGTTATTTAATAA
>CALPVI020000087.1 GCA_943326975.2 Actinomyces viscosus
AGGGCAGGAGGTGATGCATTTGCTACAGCTAAATTATTTCAATTATTATTTCAACAGGATGCAAAAAATCTTGCTACCTTCTTACAAGAAGATGTAAATCCTAAAATTTTTCACCCCAATTTTGATGTAAATGATTTAGATGAAATTCCGGATAAAACAGGTGTTTACAAATTTTACAATGATGTTAATCAAATAATTTATATAGGTAAGAGTAAACATATCAAAAAAAGGATAAATCAACATTTAAGAAATACTAAAACTAAAAAAGGCTTACAATTAATTAAGGAGATTGCACGTGTAGAATTTGAATTAACAGGCTCAGAATTGATAGCATTATTACTAGAATCATCCTTGATTAAGGAACACAAGCCAATTTTTAATTCAAGACTTAAACGAAATAAATTTCCATTCGGTCTTTTCGATTACGAAGATGAAGCAGGTTATATTCGGCTTTTTACAGCGAATACAGCCAAAACTAATGCCGATCCTATTTTGAGTTTTACAACCAAAAAAGAAGCTACAGATGCTCTATTTAAAATAGTCGAAAAATATAATTTATGTCAAAAATTATGTGATTTGTATACCTCAAGTTCATCTTGTTTTCAATATGAAATCAAACAATGTAACGGAGCTTGTATTAAAATAGAAACTCCGGAGTCATATAATGAAAGATGTAATCAATTGATAAAAGATTTATCATTTGAAGAAAACAATTTTTACATTGTCGAAAATGGGCGTCAAAAAGGTGAAAAAAGTATTTTATTATTTGAAAATGGTACTTTTAAAGGATATGGATATGTTCCTTTTCACGTTCAATATTCACCAGTTGATAAATGGAAAAAGCACATTACCTTAATTCAAGAAGATAAGGATGCTCGAACTATCATTATCACTTATTTGAATTTGAATACGAATCTCACGCTAATGCCATTCTAAAAAAAAATAGTTGACCAAAAAGCCAACTATTCATTTTATAATTCTATTTAGTATTTATCAAGGGAATTTTGGAAACTGTTGAAAGTTTGGTTGTCTTTTTTCTAAGAAAGCATGTTTTCCTTCTTGTGCTTCTTGCGTTAAATAGTACATTAAAGTAGCATCTCCAGCTAATTCCATGATACCATGTTGTCCATCTAATTCAGCATTTAATCCTCGCTTAATCATTCTGATAGCCAATGGACTTCTAGTCATGATTGTTCTGCACCATTCTACAGTTGTTTCTTCCAATTTATCAAAAGGAACTACTTTGTTTACCATTCCCATATCCTCAGCTTCTTTAGCAGAATATTGATTACATAAGAACCAAATTTCTCTTGCTTTCTTTTGACCAACGTGTCTTGCTAAATAAGATGAACCAAAACCTCCATCAAAACTTCCAACTTTTGGACCTGTTTGTCCAAATATTGCATTTTCAGAAGCAATTGTTAAATCGCAAACCACATGCAATACATGTCCTCCACCGATTGCGTATCCATTCACCATAGCAATAACTGGTTTAGGCATAGATCGAATTGCTTTGTGTAAATCCAATACATTTAATCTAGGCACACCATTTTCAGAAATGTATCCACCAATTCCTTTTACATTTTGATCGCCACCTGAACAAAAAGCTTTATCTCCAGCACCGGTTAATACAATGACATTTATATCATTTCGTTCTCTACAAATATTCATTGCATCTAACATATCCATGTTAGTTTCAGGTCTGAAAGCATTGTAAACTCTTGGTCTGTTTATCGTTATTTTTGCAATACCTTCAAAAAATTCAAACTTTATATCTGAATATTCTTTGATAGATGTCCAATTAAATTTTGACATAATTTTTTTAGTGTAAAATTAATAAAACTGAAGAAATGAAATCCTATTTTAATAAATTATTCCCCATTGGGAGTGTACATGGTGATGCCTTTTTCATGATATGCTTTTATAAGAATTTCAAAAAACAATTTAGCATCAACTAATAAAGATGGCGCGTTTCCTATTTTTATTTTTTTTAACGCTCCTTTTTCTTCAAGTAAAGGAATTAAACCATCGCATTTTCTTTTTTTAGATTGTTCAGGATTATGAACTTTGGTTTTCATTTTTCGTAACGTTCCATTTTCAAAGAGAATATTCACTTCAAATTCTTCATTATGATAAATGGGATATTTAAAATTTTCTATTGCATCTTCGATTGTATGAAGATTAGTACCAGCATTGTCAAAAGTAACTCCTAAATAGAGTATTTTACCTGCTTTTTCGGATATTTTATAAAATGGGCTATTTTGATTATAAGGAGTAATATTTCCGAAATGATGACCTACTAAATAATCTGAATCAGGACCTATACAAGATACGGGTTCAGTTGGGTGTGCACTTCTTTGTGCTTTAGGTAATTTTCTGAAGTATTCAGAAATACCTCCCAATTTAGAAATAGCATTTTTTACATCAAAAAAATCTAATTCTCTTATATAATCGATTTGAAATTTAGCATTTGGTGAGTTGGGCATTAACAGGTTTCCATTTTCTCCAACAACTTCTAATAGAGCTTCAACAACGTCTTTTGGTCCGTTTTCAACATATCCAATTTTTGATAAACTTGAATGAACCAATAAGGTTTCTCCTTTTTTTATTCCAATAGCTTCAAATTCTTTAATCAGTTCCTTTTTGGTTATAATTTTACCTTGTAAAAGGTCTTTTTTAAGTTGTTGATTTATTTTTTTCTTTTTAAATTCTCTAAATTTTTCTAGTAAAAATGTTGGAATTAATCTTCGAATAAAATTTCTCATAGTGATTTATTATTGAGAAACAAAGGAGTAATAAATTTTACCGTTTTGAGTTTCAGTAGCACTTGAAGAATAATCAAAACGAGACATTTTAGCATATTTAACAGCTTGTTCAATCATGCATTCATTTGCATTTCGACTCGCGGCAGGATCGTAATCAGCTTGTATGACATTTCCATTTTTGTTCACTCGAATTTTTACTACAACCGTACCGTTTGCACCTATTCCACATGTATAACCAGGATTTCGTACGTTCCATGAATTATTTTGGTGTGGGAAACGATTACTTAAATCATAACTCACTAATGTTTGACCATCAAATTTATTAGAATTATTTGAGCTGTTAGAGGAAGGATTTGTGGATGTGCTTTTTTTATTGTTTTTGTCCGCTTGTAGATTTTTAGACCTTTCTTCTATTATTTTTTTTACTTCTTGATTGTATTGACTACTTCTTGCTTCATCTTTAAATCGTTGCTCTGCATCATAAGCGGCTTTAGCTCCATCATATGTTTCCTTTACATTTTCACTATAATTGGTATTTGAAGCTTTTCTTGTGTCGTTTAAATCTTTGACTGTATTAGATAAGTTTTTCGTATTTTGAACTTGTTGAATCTCCATGTTTTCTGAGGTGATTTCAAGTTTTTCAGGCTCAATTAGACTTATTTCTTCATCATAAGAAGATATTTCTACGTCACGAGAAATGGATTCTAATTGAAGAAAAACAAAAATGCCAATATAGACAGCTACCGCAAGAGTTAATGCAAATAATATTCTATCAGAAAGCTTATTCATTCGTTACTTTTGGTGAAATGATTTTATTTTCAGGTAAGTAAAGATAGTTTACTTCTCCCGATTTAACTAAAAGTAATAAATCTTTATTGATAATTCGAATTTGTTGGTATTCAGTTGGTACAATTTCTTTTCCATTCGTTTTGTAAACACCAAAATTTGGACCTCTTGATACGATAACTTTATCTAAGTCAAGAGGTTTGATTCCTGTAAAATTTAATGGGATAGTTACATTTCCTTTTGCATCGATCATTCCGAACAAAGTTAATTTTTGTACAATTCCATATCCGTTTTTAAAACTCTCAGCATCTTCAAATTGTGCTTGTACAATTGTATTATTGGACATATCTATGTATCCCCAATCTTTCCCTTTAGTAAATGCCATCAAAGGAGAGAAAGAACCTAGTTTAGTATAAGTTGCAGGTATAATAAATTTTCCAAATTGTTCTATAACTCCGAATTTACCTTTATAACTTACAACGGCATATGAACCTTTAAATTGACTTAACTCAATAGCATTTGCATAGTCATCGAATTTGAAATCTAATAGTATTTGTCCTTTACCATCTATGTAACCAATTTTACCATTCTTAACGACAACTGCACGATCATTAACCAAATTACCAATTTTGTCAAATTGAGCTGAATCAACTATTTGACAATTTCTTTTCATTAGACCAAATTTTTCATTTTCTTCAAATACCAATAATGAATCGTTGAAAAAATGAATGTTATCGTAGGCAGGTGGAATGATGTAGCTACCAAAATTATCAATATAGGCTTGTTTATCATTTACTTGAACCTTTGCAATTCCTTTTGAAAATGAAAAAGCTTCGTTGAATTTAGAGGAAATTCTTTGAGCACCTGTTTTATCATAATATCCATATAAACTATCTTTAAGACCATAAATTAGTCCTTCAGAAAAAACGCCTAAATCTTTAAAGTGAATATCAAAAATGATTTGACCAGAACGATCTATAATTCCAACCTTTCCATTTTGTTCTATAATTGCTCTACCATCTTCAAAATCAGATCCAGTGTCGTATTTAAAGTCAATTATGACATTATTTGCCTTGTCTATATATCCATATTTATTATTCTTAACAGCGAATGCTAATCCTTCTTCAAATAATCCTAGTGCTTCATACTCCGGTTTAACTATAATATTTCCTTCATAGTCCATTAATCCATACAATGAATTTTGTTTGAATGGCAACAATCTCAATTTAGCTAATTTAAGATCATTTTCTATATCATCTTTGTAGGGATATTCAGGGAAATCTTTTTTAAATTGAACGATTCTTTCGTCAGAATAATTATACATGTAAAGTTGGTATAATCTTTTCCATGCATTTCCAGTATTTCTATTAGAAGGATATGCTTTAATAAAAGCATTAAAATCCTCTATTGTATTTGCTTGTGTAGAGAGTTCATAAATTCTATCATCCGCTTCTTTTACATAGGGATTATCTGGAAATTGTTTGACAAAAGATAAATAGGAAGAAAGTAATCCTGAATTTGTTTGTTCTCTATATTGTGTTAAATTAAACTGCTTGAATGCGTTAGCATGTAATTCACTTGTTGGATACAAAGTTAAAAACTCATTGTAAGCAGCTGAGCTATTTGTATTTTTAGCAATTTCAAAAGCAATAGAATCTCTTTTTGTTATTGCATCAAATTTTTCATTTGACCATTCAAAATTTTTAATAAATAAATTAAATGTTTCTAAGGCATTTTGTTTTTTAACAATTTCATACGTGGCAGCGCTTATCTTACTTCTAAGATCGATAATACTTAAATACTCAAAACCGTATTTTTTTAATTTTTCCTTGTCCTTACTATTCAAAAGTGAATAAGTAGACTCTGAAATATTGATGTATTTATAGGCAGAATCTAATGAATGAAAAGGATTGTCAGTTTTGTAATAAATTGTAGCTAATCCAAAAGCAGAAGGAGAGGCTTGTTTTTTTATTGTTGAATAAAAAATTTCTTTTGCCTCAAAATAATTGTAGCTATTTAATGCTTCAAATCCTTTTTCTATTTTTCCTGCTAAAAGCGAAAAAGTAGAAAATAAGATAAATAGAGATAGTATGATATTTCTTTTTGATTTCATCTTAAAGCATTATGTTTTGTTTTTAACGTAATTATTCGTTGTAAAGTTACATTCGGATTTAAACTAAAAAAGCTTCCTACAAGGAAGCTTTAATATGATTGACGTTATCAAATTATTTTTTGATGTGACGTGCGTAACGATTTTGGAATTTATCAATACGACCCGCAGTATCTACGAATTGAACGATACCTGTAAAGAATGGGTGAGATTTGTGAGAGATATCTAATTTTACCAATGGATACTCAACACCATCTTCCCATGTAATAGTATCAGACGTAGTTGCACATGATGGGCAAACAAACGCATAATCGTTAGACATATCTTTGAATACAACTAATCTGTAATCTTCTGGGTGTATACCTGCTTTCATCTTAATATTTTATTTTCTGTTCGTTCTATGTAAATCGGAGTGCAAATTTATAATAAAGATTTTAATTTTCATCATTTTTTTTCAAAATTAAAATAAACTTTCATCTTATTCGTTATTTTTGGGGGAATAAAGCCTGTTTTTACATGAAAAAAAGTTTCAATTTTATTGCTTTTATATTGTTTTTGGTGCTCTTAAGTACTTCTTCGTGTAAAAAAGTTAAAGGTTTGTCAAATGGAAATTTAAGTTTTTCAGCTGATACGGTTGTTTTTGATACTGTTTTTACAACAATTGGTACAACTACAAAACAATTTAAAATTTACAATAATTCAACTAAATCGATCAAAATAGAAGAGATTGAATTAATGGGAGGTGCTTCGTCTCCATTTAAAATTAATATCGATGGATATGCAGGGAATGCCATTTCTGATATTACTTTAGAACCGCATGATAGTTTATTTGGATTTGTTACGGTTAAATTAAAAGTGAATAATCAAACAAATCCGATGGTGATAGAAGATTCAATTCGGTTTAAAACAAATGGATTGAATCAGTATGTTCAATTAGCTGTTTGGGGGCAAGATATCTACTACCATTATACAGATTTCGATAAAAAAGTGTATGATTTGAATAACGATGTGGTATGGCCAAATGATAAACCCCATTTAATTTATGGTGCGGCTATAGTTGATTCTGCAAGATTTTTAGTTATTCAAAAGGATACAAAGATTTATTTGCATAAGAAGGCTTATCTCTTTGTTTATAAAGGTAGGTTAGACATACAGGGAACTTTAGGACATGAAGTAACTATCGAAGGAGATAGATTGGAAAGTGCTTACAATGAATTGCCAGGTCAATTCTATGGTGTTTATTTTCATCAGGCTCAATCTTCCACGATCAATTATACAAATATATTCAATGGGACGGTAGGAGTTCATGTTTATGGTAATGATAATTTAAATAGTGATTATACCGTTAAAATTTCTAATTCAAAATTATTCAATAATATTTCTTA
>CALPVI020000088.1 GCA_943326975.2 Actinomyces viscosus
GGAACAGTTGTGATTTTAATGGGGATTTCAAAATTACCAGAGATTGTTGAAATCTATAAAAAAATAGGTAAAGAGAATGAAGCAATTGCAATCATTAAAAATGGTTCATTGCCTTCTCAAACCTCTTTAGTTGGTACTATAGATTCAATAGTTGATTCAGCTAAAAATGATGAAAATCAAGGACCTGGAATCATTGTAATAGGCTCAGTGGTTGAAGTTTCAAATGCATGGAAAGAAAATAAGTATTTGTTAGAAGCAATAAGTTTGTAAACCACATTTTCAATTAGGAACCAATAAATATATATACACACACAATTAACAGTTAAAACAGAGTAAAACATGAAGAAAACAAAATTACAAGTATTACTTCTTTTCTTTGCAATTGTTGGAATTCAATCCGTTTTTGGTCAAAATGGTTTGATTCAATTATCCGGTAAATTGCACGATAAAGAAAACGGTGAACCATTAGTTGGTGCTATCGTAAAAATTAAAAACACTGAAAATGCTGTTACTACAGATGCAGATGGAAAATTTGTATTGAAAGTAGCAAATACTTTTCCAATCATCATTGATGTTAAATATGGTGGTTATGAGGATCAGGAGTTTAAAGTTGAAGATGAGCATTCTCAACTAAATTTTCAATTAGATCCAAAAGTTATTTTGACAAATACAGTTGTTGTATCTGCGTCAAGAATAAGTGAGAGTATATTAAAATCGCCAGTTGCGATTGATAAACTAGATATCACTGCAATTCGTGAAACGCCTGCACCAACTTATTATGATGCAATTGAAAACGTAAAAGGAGTTCAGTTGACAACCTCAAGTTTGACACTTAAAGTTCCGAATACTCGAGGTTTCAATTCACCAAACAACTTCCGTTTCATGCAGTTGGTTGATGGAGTTGATTTACAAGCACCAACTTTAGGGGTTTCTATTGGTAATACTATCGGACCAAACGAGTTGGACATTAAAAGTGTTGAGATTATCCCAGGTACATCTTCTGCTTTATATGGTATCAACTCAATCAATGGTTTAGCAAATTTACAAACAAAAGATCCGTATTTAAATCAAGGAGCAAGTGTTTACCAAAGAACAGGAATTAACCATGTTGACAACAAAGATCATGGTGCAAGTTTTTTAAGTGAAACTGCTTTTAGAGTTGCTGGAACAGTTGATTCAGCTAAACGAATTGCCTACAAATTAAATGGTTCATACTTTCAAGGTGTAGATTGGGTTTCATCAAATTTAACAGATCAAAATCCATACGGTTTAACGACTTCAAATCCTAATTATTCTCAATTTGATTCTCCAGATAAAAATCCAGCTTATGATGCTTGGAATAAATACGGTGATGAGAAAAATAATACAGTTACGGATACATTAAAATTTGGTGGTTCAAAACAAATTTTTAATGTTAGAAGAACAGGATATAATGAGAAAGATTTAGTAAATCCTACTGTAAAAACGGTGAAATTTGATGCAGGTTTATTCTATAAATTCAAAGATAACTCTCAAATTAGTTATATCTACAGAATAGGTACAATGGACGGTGTTTTTCAAAGAGGAAATAAAGTTCAATTAAATGGATTGATTTTACAAAGTCATGCGTTGGAATATAAAAACAAAAAATTGACTGCAAAATTATATGCAAACTCTGAAAACACAGGTTCTTCATACAACTTGAAGCCATTAGCTGATAACTTGGATTTAACATTCAAAACAAACAAGCAATGGGCTAAAGATTACCAAACAGCTTTAAATGCTGCATATGCTTCAAATGGAAACGACTTAGTTGCTGCACATCAAGCTGCAAGAGTTGCAGCTGATGCAGGTAGACCAGAGCCAGGTTCTGAAACGTTTAATGCTCGTAAAGAAACGATTATCAATATTAATAACTGGGATCACCCATCATTATATCCATATGTTTCCGCTCAAGATCCAACAAATACAACAGGTGGTGCGGCATTATGGCAAAAAAGTAATATGTATCATGGTGAAGCACAATATGATTTAACTTCTGTTGCTAAAAACTATGTAAATATTTTAGTAGGTACAGATGCACGTTTGTATTCAATAATTCCTGACGGAAATAACTTCGTAGATTTTTCTAAGCCAATTGCTGATAGAAATACAACTGGAGGTAACAATGTATTGTATTCAAAAGTGGGTGGTTTTGTTCAAGTAAGCAAAGAATTATTTGACGAAAAATTAAAGTTAGTTGGTTCATTACGTTACGATAAAAACAATGATTTTGATGGAAAATGGAATCCGCGCTTAGCAGTTGTTTATTCTCCAAACAAAACAAATTCAATTCGTATTTCTGCACAAAATGGATATAGATTCCCTGCATTATTTGAAGCATTATCATATGTAAACAATGGTGGAGTAAGACGTGTTGGAGGTTTAGCAAAAGTAAATGAAGGTTTAGGTTATTTGGAAAATTCATTTACTCAAGCTTCTATCGATGCATTTCAAGCAGCTGTTAAAACAAGTATCAAAGGAGGTTTATCTACTTCTGCAGCAATTACAAAAAATCAAGGTTTATTAAAGGTAGCTAACTTACCAACAATGCAACCAGAACAAGTTAAAGCGTTAGATTTAGGTTACAAAGCAGTATTGTTCAATAATAAATTTGTGGTAGATGCTGATGTTTACTTTAATGAGTACAAAGGTTTCTTAGGACAGATCGAAGTTGCTGTTCCAAATCATAATGTTTCAGATTTAGCAAATGCTGCTATTGATGCTAACAATAAAGCAAAACAAACTCGATATAGAGTTTATACAAATGCAACGAATACATATTATAGTTATGGTTCTGCTGTTCGTTTGAGTTATAACTTTTATAAAAAATATTCTATTTCAGGTAACTTTAACTTCAATGATTTCAAATCGAAAGAAAAATCAGATATTTTTATTACAGGATTTAATACCCCAAAATATTCTGCAAATGTTCAATTTGGAAACAGAGAAATCGTTAAAAACTTTGGATTCAATATCGTTTGGAAATGGCAAGATGCTTATGATTGGTTCAGCCCATTAGCAAATGGTAGAGTACCAGCTTACAGTACTTTTGATGCACAAGTTTCTTATAAAATTGAGAAAGCTAAAACATCAATCAAAGTTGGTGGTACAAATATTTTCAACAAACGTTATATTCAATATGCAGCAGGACCAACGATTGGTGCATTGTATTATGTGAGTTTAACTTTTGATGCACCATTTGAAAAAAACAAATAATATAGTAAGTTTGTAGAATAAACAGATTATAATGAAAAATATAACATTATTCTTACTATTTATAATTACTACAGTTTCTGTTCTTGGTCAACAAGAACAGAAACTAAGTAGTTTTAATATTGAAGGACAAATTGCTGCAACAACAGATGGAAAAGGAGTATTTGTCAACTTTGGAGGTCCAACAGTGAAATTCAATTTTAGCAAAATAACTTTAGGGATTAATTTTATGCCATCTCTTCGTTTTCAAGAAGATAAAGTGAAAGCATTAGTTACACCAATGTTGGGATTTGGACCGCAGCTTTACTTTTTAAAAAATAAGAAGTTTTTGTTAAGCTTTCCGGCTTATTATAACACAAATACAAATGTATGGACTTTTACTGCAGGTATTGGGTATGTTCTTACATCAAAGAAAAAATAATATTAGAAAATTAATTAATGACGCATACGATCCCAAATAAAAACGAATTATTTCCAGTGTTTTTAAAACTCAATGAGTTAAATGTTCTTATTGTAGGTGGCGGAAATATTGGTTTGGAGAAATTGACTTCTGTTTTGACAAATTCACCTTTAAGTAAAGTGAAAGTTGTTGCGATTTCAATTTCTGATGAATTAAAACAATTTGCAGAATCGTATCCATTAGTTCAATTAATTGAAGATGCTTTTGATGAAAAGTATTTAGATGGAATTCAATTGGTTATTACCGCTTTGAATGATATCGAATTATCAGAAAAAATTAAAAACAAAGTTAATCAACGAGGTATTTTATATAATGCAGCTGATAAGCCTGAATTATGTGATTTTTATTTAGCTTCAACAGTTACAAAAGGCAATTTGAAGATTGCTATTTCAACCAACGGTAAATCACCAACAATCGCAAAAAGATTAAAGGATATTTTTAAAGATAATATCCCGAATGAAATCGATCATTCATTAGAAAACTTGAACAAAATTAGAAATCATTTAAAAGGTGATTTTCAAAATAAGATACATCATTTGAATAAAATTACCAGCGAATTAGCGAAAGCTAAAAAGAAAAAAGCTTGGTATGAATTAGATTTAAAAAAATTAGCCTATTACATTTTAGGAGTTTTAGGCATTATGTTAGCTGGGCATTTATTATTTACAATTATTCCACTTTCAAGTATTTATCATAAATCAGGTGAATTGATTTCGACCTTGGACATTAATTTTGTCTATTTCATGATTGGCGGATTCATTGCGCAAATGATTGATGGAGCTCTAGGGATGGCTTATGGAGTAAGTGCAACTACTTTTTTATTGTCATTTGGTGTAACTCCAGGAGTAGCTAGTATGAGTGTGCATACTTCTGAAATTTTCACAAGTGGGGTGTCTGGATTTATGCATTTACGTTTCGGTAATGTGAATAATAAATTATTTAAAACAATACTGATACCAGGTGTAATAGGTGCAATTTTAGGAGCTTATATTCTGGTTGAATTTGAAAAATACAATGCATACATCAAGCCAATCGTAAGCTGCTATACATTTGCTTTAGGTATAATCATTATTTATAAAGCAATTAAAAAACATAAAAAAAGAAAGAAATTAAAATATGTTGGTTGGCTTGCAGGTGCTGGTGGTTTTTTAGATTCTATTGGAGGGGGAGGCTGGGGACCAGTTGTTTCTTCAACATTAATTGCGACGGGTAAAAATCCGCGAATGATAATTGGATCTGTAAACTTAGCTGAGTTTTTTATAGCACTTTCAAGTTCAGTTACATTAATACTTGGAATAGGAACATCACATTGGCAAACAATAGTTGGTTTAATATTAGGGGGTGTTTGTGCTGCGCCAATTGCAGCTCATTTATCAAGAAAACTAAACATTAAAGCAATGCTATTAATGGTAGGAATTGTTATTATAATTGTGAGTTTAAGAAATATTATTTTACCTTTATTCTAACAATATTTCGAATAAATTTTATTACTAATTAAACAAAATTACATAGATGAAAAAAGTATTATTAAGTGATTCAGGACCAGAAACTTCAGATTCAATTTACAGTTTTTGGAGATGGAATAATAATGAAGATTTGACAATTGATAAAGTAAAAGACATACTTGCTTATGCATTAGAATTAGGAATCAATACTTTTGATGTTTCTGCTTTATATGGAAATGGACAAATTGAGGAATTGTTCGGTGATGCTTTGAATTTATTGCAAGTAAAAAGAGAAGATATTGTTCTTTTTACTAAAGTTGGAATTAAACATCCGCAACCAGATGGTTCAATAGTTTACCAAGAATTAACTGAAAAGGGGATTCAAAAACAAATAGAAGATTCGTTAAAAAATTTAAAGACGGATTACATTGATGTTGTTTTAGTTCAAGATTTTGATCCTTTAATGAAAGCTGATATTGTCGCTTCTTCTTTGACAAGTTTACAAATTAGAGGGAAAATTAAACACATTGGTATTGCCAATTTCAATGTTCAACAACATAAGTTATTTGCTTCACGCTTATCAACTGAAGTGGTAACGAATCATTTTGAATTGAATTTATTGAATACAAATGCTTTAGAAGATGGACGTATTGACTTTATCAAAGAACAATACAGTAAACCAATGGCATTTGGTCCTTTAGCGGATGGTAGAATTTTGTATGGTCAAGATAAAGCAGCTGTTGCTATTCGTTCTGTTTTAGAAGGGTTAACTTCAAAATACAATTCAAATATTGAACAATTAGCTGTAGCTTGGATTCATAAATTAGGAGCATTACCTATTATTGGAAGTTTAAATAAAGATAGAATTAAAAATGCCGCAACTGCAAGTGATATTAAACTATCACATGAAGATTGGCACCGCATTTATAACGCAACGAAATAAAGTATATGTTAGCAGTAGATACATTAGAAAAATTATCCTTAGAAGAATTGTTAAAAACAATTGCAGCTGAGTATGGTGATAAAGCAGCATTTTCTTCAAGTTTAAGTTGGGAAGATCAGTTGATTACGCATTATATTTTTGCAAATGATTTACCGATTCGCGTTTTTACTTTGGATACAGGAAGGATTTTTCCTGAAACGTACAATGTATTGAATCGTACTTTAGATAGATATAAAAAGAAAATTGAAGTTTATTTTCCAAAGCATGAAGCTGCTGAGAAATTAATTACTGAAAAAGGACCTTTAAGTTTTTATCAGTCTTTGGAAGATAGAAAAGAATGTTGCTTTATCCGTAAAGTTGAGCCCTTGAATAGAGCGTTAGATGGGGTTGAATGCTGGATAACAGGTTTAAGAGCGGAGCATTCAGAAAATAGAAAAGATTTGGCAATCGCTGAAAAAGATGAACAAAGAAATTTGATTAAGATTCAACCATTGTTAAATTGGACTTTGGAAGAAGTTAAGGCCGAGATTGCTAAACATAATATTCCATACAATATTCTTCATGACAAGGGTTTTGTAAGTATTGGTTGTCAACCATGTACAAGAGCCATTAAAGAGGGAGAAGAGTTTAGGGCCGGAAGATGGTGGTGGGAAGATACCAGTAAAAAAGAATGCGGATTGCATTCTTCGTAGGCATGCGATTAATCGCATGCCAACAAATTTGGAATCGCATGCCAACAAATTTGGAATCGCATGCCAACAAATTTAATGGCATGCAAATTAATTGATTAGGCAAATTAAATGCATGTTAAATGCATGAAAAATTATTACATACATTAATTAAATAAAAAAGAATATCATCAAGGATGTAATGAATTAAATCCGTACAATGAATAAAAAAATGAGCAAAGTAAATTATTTAGATGAATTAGAAGCGGAGGCAATATACATACTTCGTGA
>CALPVI020000089.1 GCA_943326975.2 Actinomyces viscosus
TATCTTTTTAATATATATTTACCATAAAATTTTAGAAATAAAATTATCTGATTAATAATTTATCTTTATTTAAGATATAGCACATAAAATTAAATAAAAGGCAATAAAAAAAGCTGTCTATAAAGACAGCTTCCAATTTGTTTTAACTATATACAAAAAACTTATACCAACATTAAAACTGGATTTTCTAATAAGTTTTTAAGTGTCTGTAAAAATTCAGAACCAATTGCACCATCCACGACTCTATGGTCGCATGATAAGCTTAATTTTAAAACATTACCTGGCACAATTTGACCATTTTTAATTACAGGTGTCTGTTTAATTTGACCAACTGATAAAATACATCCATTTGGTGGATTGATAATTGAAGTAAAGTCTTCAATTCCGTACATTCCTAAATTAGAAACAGCAAATGTACCACCTTGCATTTCTTCTGGTTTGATTTTTTTATCTCTTGCTCTTGAAGCTAAATCTTTGATTTCAGCACCTAATTCAGCAATTCCTTTACTATCTGCAAATTTTACAACTGGAACAACCAATCCTTCTTCAACCGCAACCGCAACACCAACATGGATATGATTATTATAACGAATAGCCTCACCAATCCAATCTGCATTTACTTTTGGGTGTTTTCTTAAAGAAGCTGCAACAGCTTTGATAATCATGTCATTAAAAGAAACTTTCGAACCACTTTTTGAATTAATGGCCTCTCTTGCTGCAATTGCATTATCCATATCCACTTCCATTTTTAAATAGAAATGAGGCGCTGAAAATTTAGATGCGCATAATGTTTTAGCAATTGCTTTTCTCATTTGAGAATTTGGTACATCTGTAAAAGACTCCACTCCAACTTGAGTAGGTACAAAGTTATTACCTCCAACAGCTGGTACATAAGGAACGTAATGATCTACATCTCTTTTAACCACTCTACCGCTTTCACCTGTTCCAGCAATATTGTGAATATCAATTCCTTTTTCTTCAGCTACTTTTTTCGCTAATGGAGAAGCAAAAACTCTTCCACCGCTGTTTGAAACCGGTGCAACTGGTGCAGCTTTAGTCTCTACAATTGGAGCAGCAACAACTGGAGCAGCTGTTTCTTCAGCAACAGGAGCAGCTTCAACTTGAGGAGCAGCTGTTTCCGCAACTAGTGTAGCACCAGCATTTGCTATAAGAGCAGTAATATCTTCACCTGCATCACCAATGATTGCTAAGATAGCATTTACTGGAGCCGTTTTACCTGTATCAACTCCAATGTGCAATAAAACTCCATCGTAAAAAGATTCGAATTCCATTGTTGCTTTATCCGTTTCGATTTCAGCTAACAATTCACCTGAAGCAACTTTATCACCAACTTTTTTATTCCAACTAGCCACAACACCTTCAAGCATGGTATCGCTTAGTTTGGGCATGTAAACAACTTCTGCCATTTCTTAATTTCTTACGATTAATATTCTTTGATAAAAGGATAATTTGGCTCAACATATACATCTTCGTATAATTCATGTGCCTCTGGATAAGGAGAATTTTCAGCAAATTGAACAGATTCTTCCACCTCTTTTTTCACCCATGCTTCAATTTCAGAAATTTCAGCATCTTTTAACCATTTATTATCTTTAATAACATTTAAACAATGTTCGATTGGATCTTTCTCCATGTATTCTGCCACTTCTTCCTTAGATCTATATTTCTGAGGATCTGACATAGAATGTCCTTTATATCTGTATGTTCTAATATCCAATAAAGTTGGTCCATCACCTCTTCTAGCTCTGTCACAAGCCTCTTCGATTGCTTCATGAACTGCTTCAGGAGACATTCCATTTACAGATTTAGATGGCATTTCGTATGATAAACCGATTTTTGATAAATCATGAACATTTGTTGATCTTTCGATCGCAGTACCCATAGCATAACCATTATTTTCAATAATAAAAATAACTGGTAATTTCCACATCATTGCCATGTTGAACGTTTCATGCAAAGCTCCTTGCCTTACTGCACCATCCCCCATAGAAACAAATGCAACATTATCTGTACCTGCATATTTCTCTGCAAAAGCAACTCCTGCTCCCATTACGATTTGAGCTCCTACGATTCCATGTCCTCCCATAAAGTTTTTCTCTTTATCAAAAAAGTGCATAGAACCACCCTTACCTTTTGAACACCCAGTAATACGACCATATAATTCAGCCATTAATACTCTTGGATCAGAACCTAAAGCTAAAGGATGTGCATGATCTCTGTAAGCTGTCATATGCTTATCACTTGGTCTACAAGCACTCACAGTTCCAGCAACGATTGCTTCTTGTCCTATATATAAGTGACAAAAACCACCAAATTTTTGTTGAATGTACAACTGACCTGTTTTTTCTTCGAATTTTCGAATTAATAACATGTCCTTATACCATTTGATATAAGTTTCTTTAGAAAACTTCGTTTTTCCAGCAGCTGCAGCTTTTTTCACTGATGCTTTAACTGGTTCTTTCGTAGCTTTTACGGCCATATCTGAGCTTTTAATTTTCGAAAGACAAATGTAAGAAATAATGAATTGATTTTCCTATCAAATACAACTATTTATACATGTTGATTTGTTAATTATTTAAAATTCTGTTTCAATATTTAAACAATTTAAGACTTAGTCAGTTCTTATTAACAAAAGTGTTGTTTTTTAGACTTGAGCGCAGCTCTGTCTGAAGATTTAGAAAAGAATTTTAAATACAGGTATTGGATTGTCTATAATTGAACAATTTGGATGATATTCACTGGGCAATTTGCTTTTGCTAGTTGGTTATCCTCCATCTCATGATCATCTACTAAAACGCTATAAAAACCACGTTTATCTTTTCCTCCAACCAAGGTACATTTACCATCTTTTCGAGAAATTCTCCAACGATAATCTGCAGCTTCTACACATGCATTACAACCAATACACTTGTCTCTTTGTTGAATGATTCGAATCATTTGATAGGCTCATGAAGTTTATACAACTTATCTGAAGGTCGAATTTTGATATCAATTGGAAATGAAAATACATCCCCTTTTTTAACAGCTTCAGTTGATTGATTATCCACTCTAATTTCTGAAATAATTGTCTCAACGTAACCAGTTGTAGGCCCTGTTATCATTACCTCATCTCCTACTTTTAAAGAATGGGAATCTAATTGAAATTCACCTACTTGTGCTTTTTCAAAATATTTTAACCCACGGCCGATATAAGTTTTTTGTTTCGTAGCTTTTGAACCGTATTCATCAGACCATTCTCCCATTTTCTTTCCAAGATAATATCCATCCCAAAAACCACGATTAAAAACAGTAGCTAATCTTTCTTTCCAATTTTCTACTTTTTCTTTTGTGAATGTCCCTTCTAAATAAGCCTCAATTGCTTCGTTATAGCAAGTAGTCACAACATGAACGTAGTCAGCAGAACGTCCACGTCCTTCAATTTTTAATACAGTAACTCCTGCATCAATAATTTTATCAATGAAATCAATCGTACATAAATCTTTAGCAGACATGATGTATTCGTTATCGATTTCAAATTCAATTCCTTCTTCGTCTTTTACAACATATGTTCTTCTACAATTCTGAATACAAGCCCCTCTATTAGCTGAAGCGAAATGAGAATGTAAACTCAAATAGCATTTACCTGAAACAGCCATACATAATGCGCCATGTGCAAAAATCTCTACTTCGATTAATTTCCCTGAAGGACCTGTAATTTCTCTTCGCTTAATTTCTCTACTAATTTCGCCTACTTGCTTCAAACTTAATTCTCTAGCAAGTACCACAACATCCGCATAGTTTGCGTAAAATTCAACTGTATCAATGTTTGAAATATTCGCTTGTGTTGAAACATGAATTTCAACCCCCACTTTTTTTGCATAATTCATCACAGCATGATCAGCAGCAATTACAGCAGTAATCCCACTTTCTTTCGCTGCATCAATGATGCGTTTCATTAAATTAATATCGTGATCATATAAAACCGTATTCATCGTTAAATAGGTTTTAATATTATGCTCTTTTCCTAATAATGCAATTTTCTTTAAATCTTCAATCGTAAAATTATTAGACGAACGAGAACGCATATTTAACTGCTCAACACCAAAGTATACAGAATTACATCCTGCGTTTATCGCTGCCATTAATGCTTCATACGAACCCGCCGGAGCCATTAACTCAATAGATCTTGATTTATTCATAGCTTTATTTCTTGAAAAGTTTTTCAAAGGTAGAATATTCATATTGTTTTATCAAATCTGAAGTTAGAAGCAAGAGTTAACGAATCAATATTTACTACTAATTTTTATAGATTTAAAGCGATTTCGATGAAATTATTAGCTCTAGTATAACTTTCCATTTTAAATTTTTACATTTTTTTCATGATTTTGAAATCATTTGACTGTTTTTATTAGTAAAAAATATGATTGTTGTCATCATTTAATAAATAGGTGATTTTCGTCACTTTTTTTGAAAAACACCCATCCTAAATTTGTATCAAGTTTGATAAGAGAAATTTTAATAAACCCTTATAAAACTATTATTAACAATTATAAAATTTAGTAAATATGCCTGTATATCAACGTCAAGGATTAGTCCCAGATAAACGTCACGTCGTTTTTCGTAAACCAAATGGGGACTTATACCATGAAGAATTATTTGGAACAGAGGGATTCTCAGGAATTTCTTCATTGTTGTATCACTTATATCCTCCAACAATGGTGGAAGAGTTAAGAGAACCTTATTCTGTTAAACCAGAAGTAGCATTAGAAGATAACATTAAAGCTTTGAGTTTTTTAAGTTTTGAAGCTGAGCCTGAAAGAGATTATATCAAAAGTAGAAAAGTATTATTTTTCAATAATGATATCGCTGTTGGTGTTGCTGCTCCAACTGAATCTACAAAAGAGTATTTCTTTAAAAATTCAGATGCAGATGAATTGATTTTCGTTCACAAAGGTGAAGGTGAATTAAAAACAGCTTATGGTACAGTTGAATTTGAATATGGAGATTATTTAGTAATTCCAAGAGGAACGATATACCAATTTATATTCAAAACAACTGAAAACAAGTTATTAATTACTGAATCTTACAGTCCAATTAAGACTCCGAAAAGATACAGTAACGATCAAGGTCAATTATTAGAGCATTCTCCTTTCTGTGAGCGAGACTTTAAATTACCAACGAACTTCGAAACACATGATGAGTTTGGAAAATTTGAAATCCGTATCAAAAAGAAAAATGTAATTTATTCTGCAGTTTATCAATCTCACCCTTTTGATTTAATTGGTTGGGACGGTTACAACTACCCTTATGCGTTCTCGATTTTCAATTTTGAACCAATCACTGGTAGAATTCACATGCCACCTCCAATCCATCAAACGTTTGAAGGTAGAGGATTTGTAATTTGTTCATTTGTACCTCGTTTATACGATTATCATCCAGATGCAATTCCTGCACCTTATCATCACAGTAACATTGATTCAGATGAATTATTGTATTACGTTGATGGAGACTTTATGAGTCGAAATAACATTCAAAAAGGTCAAATTACATTACACCCTGCTGGAGTACCTCACGGACCACACCCAGGTGCAATTGAAAGAAGTATTGGTAAAAAAGAAACGGGAGAATTAGCCGTGATGATTGATCCATTTGCTCCAGTTTCAATTACAAAAGAAGCCATGAAAATTGAAGTGAAAGATTACTACAAATCATGGAAAAAAGAAGATGTATTAAGCTTGTAAAAGAGATATTAGGTACTAGATACTAGATATTAGACGCTAGATGCTAGATACTAGACGCTAGATATTAGACGCTAGACACTAGACGCTAGAAATTTGATAATTAAAAAATTTAAAATAGATAAAAAATGGCAACAGCTGATTTAACAAACGTTCAAAATTTTGATTACGGAGTTGAAAAAATATTCCAAGACGCAGAAGATTTCTTACCGATTATGGGAACTGATTTCGTAGAATTGTATGTTGGAAATGCAAAACAATCTGCTCACTATTACAAAACTGCTTTCGGATTTCAAGAAGTAGCTTACTCTGGATTAGAAACTGGTGACAGAGAAAAAGTTTCTTATGTATTAAAACAAGATAAAATTCGTTTAGTTTTAACTACTCCTTTTAATCCTGATAGTGAAATTTCTCATCATATTAGACAACATGGTGATGGTGTTAAATTTATCGCATTATGGGTTGAAGATGCGAGAAAAGCATTTGAAGAAACAACGAAAAGAGGAGCTAAAGCATATTTAGAGCCAACAGTAATCTCGGATGAAAATGGTGAAATCGTAAAATCAGGTATTCATACTTATGGAGATACTGTTCACTTATTCATTGAGCGAAAAAACTACAATGGTATTTTTATGCCAGGATTCGTTGCTTCAACTTCTGAATATAATCCTACTTCTACTGGTTTAAGATATATCGACCATATGGTAGGAAATGTTGATTTAGGAGAAATGGATCAAGTTGCGAAATTCTACAAAGAGGTTATGGGTTTTGCAAACTTAATCACTTTTGATGATAAAGATATTTCTACTCAATATACTGCTTTAATGAGTAAGGTAATGACAAACGGAAATGGTCGTATCAAATTCCCAATCAACGAGCCTGCTCACGGATTGAAAAAATCTCAAATTGAAGAATACCTAGATTTCTACAAAGGAGCTGGTTGTCAACATATCGCTGTAGCTACAAACGATATCGTTTTCACAGTATCTGAAATGAAGAAAAGAGGTGTTGAATTTTTACATGTACCTGGTACATATTACGATAATGTTGCTGCTCGTGTCGGAACAATTAGCGAAGACTTAGCAGTATTGAAAAGTTTAGGCATCATGGTTGATAGAGATGATGAAGGTTATTTACTGCAAATTTTCACAAAACCAGTTGAAGATAGACCGACTTTATTCTTCGAAATTATTCAAAGAAAAGGTGCGCAATCTTTTGGAAAAGGAAACTTCCAAGCTTTATTCGAATCTATTGAAGCAGAGCAAGAAAGAAGAGGTACTTTATAA
>CALPVI020000090.1 GCA_943326975.2 Actinomyces viscosus
ATATCGGCCTTACCCCATTTGATGTAATTGAAAGCTTCAATAATTGCTGTATTGGAAGTTGCACAAGCAGAAACAGGACAGAAATTAACACCTCTAAGACCATATTTTATTGAAATAATTCCTGAAGCAATATCAACTAAAATACGAGGGATAAAAAAAGGTGTAAACCTTGGTGTTCCATCCCCTTCGCAGTATTCTTTCATTTGATCTTGAAACGTTTGAATACCTCCGTTTCCAGATCCCCAAATTACACCAATTCGATCTTTGTTTAATTCGTCAAAATTAATATTTCCATGTTTAATCGCTTCATCAACAGCAACTAAAGCATATTGCGAAAACGGATCGTATTTTCGAATTTCTTTTACATCAAAGTGTTCTTTCGGGTCAAAACCTTTAAGTTCACATGCAAATGTTGTTTTAAATTTCGATGTATCAAATTTTGTAATAGGTGCGGCACCACTTTTACCTATCTTAAGGTTATTCCAGTAATCGTTTAAATTATTTCCAATTGGCGTCAAAGCGCCAATTCCAGTTACAACAACTCTTTTCATTTAATTATTCGTTGGGGTATTTTGTAATATTTCGATTTTATAAAAAACCAAGCTCTAATTTCGCTTCTTCGCTCATCATGTCCTTGTCCCATGCTGGGTCAAATACAATATTTACTTTCGCTGTTTTTACATCTGTTATAGCTGCGACTTTTTCTTCAACTTCTTTCGGCATAGTTTCAGCTACTGGACAGTTTGGAGAAGTCAATGTCATATCAATTTCTACATTGTTTTCCTTGTCGATTTTAACTTCATAAATTAAACCTAATTCATAAATATCTACAGGTATTTCAGGGTCGTATATTGTTTTTAAAACTTCTACTATTGTATTTTCTAATTCCATTTCTTTTTAATTCAATAAAAGATTAATTATTTAAAGCAGAAATAGCGCTCATTTTTATTTTTTTGACCATGCTTAAAAGTCCATTAGCTCTTGTAGGAGATAAATGTTCTTGCAATCCAATTTCTTTGATAAAGTATAAGTCTGATTTGGCAATTGTTTCAGGTGTTTCATTATTTAAAACACGGATTAGTAGTCCGATTATTCCTTTGGTAATAATTGCATCTGAATCTGCAGCTAATTTCATTTTACCATTTTCAATTGAAGAGTCTAACCAAACTTTTGATTGACAACCTTCAATTAAACGATCTTCCGTTTTTTTGTTTGCATCAATAATTGGTAAATCCTTACCTAATTCAATTATATACTCATATTTTTGCATCCAATCTTCGAAAAGAGCAAAATCTTCAATAATTTCATTTTGTTTTTCTTCTAACGTCATAACTTCAATTAACGTAACATGTTTATGCTTTTTTCTACAGCAGAAATAAAGGTATCTATTTCTTCTTTTGTATTGTAAAATGCAAAGGAAGCTCTAATTGTTCCTGGAATTTTATAGAAATCCATTAAAGGTTGTGTGCAGTGATGTCCTGTTCGAACTGCAATTCCTTGTTTGTCTAGTAATGTTCCTACATCAAATGGGTGTAATCCATCAATTGTAAAAGAAACAACACTTGCTTTTTTCTTAGCTTCACCTATAAGATTAATTCCCTCAAAAGTTGAGAGTAAATCTTGAGCATATTCAGTCAATTCATTTTCATGTTTCTGAATCGCTTCTATGTCAAATTGAGAGAGAAATTCTAATGCTTTACCAAGGCATATTACGCCTGCAATATGAGGTGTACCTGCTTCAAACTTAAATGGTAATTCATTGTAAGTTGTTCTTTCGAAAGTTACCTTTGCAATCATATCTCCACCACCTTGGTAGGGAGGCATTTTTTCTAAAATTGCTTCTTTCCCATATAGAACTCCCACCCCTGTAGGTCCAAAAACTTTATGACTGGAAAAAGCGAAAAAATCACAATTAATATCACGAACATCGATTTTTGTATGTTGAATACTTTGTGCACCATCTACAAAAACTTTTGCTCCAACAGCATGTGCTTTTTGAGTAATTTCTTTTATAGGATTTATTGTTCCTAATGTATTAGATATATGAGTAACTGAAACTAATTTAGTTCTTTCAGATAATAAAGCTTCAAATTCAGACATAATCATTTCTCCTTTTTTATTGATAGGAGCAATTCTTAATTTACAGCCTTTTCTTTCACATAACATTTGCCAAGGAACAATATTTGAATGATGTTCCATAGCTGAAATAATAATTTCATCTCCTGCAGATAAAAGTTCACCAAAAGAGAATGCTACTAAATTTATACTGTCTGTTGTGCCTTTCGTGAAAATTATTTCTTCTGATTTTTCAGCATTGATATAATGTTGAACAGTTTTTCTTGCGTCTTCATAGCCGGTAGTCGCTTTTTGACTCATATAATGAACTCCTCGATGGATATTGGCATTATCTTTAGAATAATACATGTTAATAGCATCTAACACCATTTGAGGCTTTTGAGACGTAGCTCCGTTATCAAAGTAAATTAAATTTTTACCATAAATTAAACGGCGAAGTGCTGGAAATTGCTCTCGAATTTCTCTAACGTTGAAATATTTTTTTTGTGCTTCCATCATATCTAGGTACAAAGATACAAATAACCTTATTTATATTAATTCTAAACAACTACATTTTTTCTAAAAAAGGCAATTAATTCTATTTGACTATTTTGTCCAAGTATTGGAGATTCAATAGAATCAATCAATTGTAGGTTATTAAGCTTTCCTATTTTGGTTATATCTTGAATAATAGCTGTATAAGCTTTTGAGCTTTTTACAGTTCCATCGTGTTTTAAATAATCTTTTTCCGCTTCAAACGAAGGTTTTAATAGAGCAATTACTATTCCTTCTGGTTTTAAAAGTGAATGAATAAAAGGGAATACTTTTTCCATAGATAGGAATGGAGAATTGATTACGCATCCATCTAACTCTTCTGGAATTATTTTCTTATTTAATTCTCTTAAAGGAATTCCTGTTAAATCAATAACTTTAACAGAATCACTTATTTTAGAGTGGAGTATATTTTTTGAATTATCAATTGAGTAAATTTTTTCAGCATCGTTTTCAATTAAGAATTCAGAAAAACCACCGCTAGAACAGCCAACATCTATAAATGATTTCTCTTTTATTTCAAAAGCCCATTTCTTATAAGCTTCTTCCAGTTTTACTGAATCTAGAGAGACCCATGGTAATTCTTCAGCAACTAATTCAATTTTACAATCTATTGGAAATTTTTTACCTGTTTTGTATATTAATTTCCCATTGACTTTTACGCCTATTTCTTGAATGATTTGTTCCGCTCTAACTCTAGTATTTACTAGGTTTCGTTGAACTAATATTTTATCCAAACGTTCTTCCATAGTAACAAAGGTAAGGATTCTTGTATTGGATTAGTTTGTTTTAAAGCTAATTCTTGAATTTCTTATTTTAGAAATGCTCAATTATCTATAAATAATCTAAATAATCACTAAATTTGTATGATATAATATAATTCCTTTTGAAAACAGTTTACATCACTCGAAGAGAAACATTTAATGCAGCCCATAAACTATGGCAGGAGAAATGGTCGTTAGAAAAAAACGAAGAGGTTTTTGGAAGATGTAGTAATAAAAATTGGCATGGACATAATTTCACAATTTTTGTAACTGTTAAAGGTGTACCCAATGAAGACACAGGTTTTGTAATAAACTTAAAAGATTTAAGCGACATTATTAAAGAATTTGTAATAGAACCTTTGGATCATAAAAATTTAAATTTAGATGTTCCTTTTCTAACTGGTTTACTTGCTTCTACTGAAAATGTAGTTATTAAAATTTGGGAACAAATACAACAACCAATTTCTAATGCAGGAGGAGAGTTGGTGAAAATTAAATTGGTTGAAACAGAGAATAATTATGTTGAATATTTTGGTGGGAATGTTCCGTTTTAAAATAAATTAACAATCAGTTTACAAAATAATCAATATTATCTCGTATTTTTATTTAATTAAAGATTCTATTAGTGGAAGATAAAATATATAAATTAGAAACAACAGAAAAATTAGCATCTCATTATCATGAGGTTTTAACTCAAATTGGAGAAGATCCTAATCGCGAAGGTTTGCTTAAGACCCCTGAAAGAATGGCCAAAGCAATGCAGTTTTTAACACATGGTTATGATTTGAATCCAGATGAAATTATGCAAAAAGCAATTTTTCATGAGGAATATTCAGAAATGGTTATTGTTAAGGATATTGAAGTTTATTCAATGTGTGAGCATCATATGTTGCCATTTTTTGGGAAAGCACATATTGCATATGTTCCAGATGGAAAAATAGTAGGTTTAAGTAAACTTCCAAGAATTGTAGATGCTTATTCTAGGAGATTACAAGTTCAAGAGCGTTTAACAATTGAAATTAGAGATTGTGTGCAAAGAACATTGAATCCTAAAGGAGTTGCGGTTGTTATCGAATGTTCACATATGTGTATGGCGATGAGAGGTGTTCAAAAACAAAACTCTTCAACTACCACAAGTGCGTTCACTGGTTTGTTTTTAAAGAATGATGCAACAAGAAAAGAATTTATTAATTTAGTACAAGCAAAATTACATTAAATCAAAAATCATTTATTATGGAAAATTTATTTAGTCAAGAACAAAATAGTTACAGTAAGGAAATTTCTAGAGAATTTTTTAGAAATGTTTATTCTTACATGTTTGCAGCATTAGCTATTTCTGGTGTTTTAGCTTACTTGTGTGGAACTCCACAATTTTTCGTGAAATACTTTGTAACATCTCAGGGAGGGATATCTCCTTTATTTTATGTTGTAGCTTTCGCTCCTATCGGATTGGGTTTATTGATTCAAATGGCTTATAATCGACTTTCTCTATTCTTTTTATCAGCATTGTTTGTAGCTTATTCAGCCCTGATGGGGGTAAGTTTAGGAGTAATATTTCTAGTGTATTCTGGTGCGGCAATTGCTTCAACATTTTTTGTGACTGCAGGTGCTTTTGCGGCTATGGCTATATTAGGTTATACTACTAAAACAGATCTTACCAAGATGGGAAGTTTACTTTATATGGCGTTTATAGGTATTTTCATTGCAGGAGTAGTAAATATATTTATGAAAAGTGATATGTTAGGATTTATTATTGCTGTTATAGGTGTTTTTGTTTTTACAGGTTTAACTGCTTATTACATGCAAAAATTAAAAAGCGTCTCTACTGATGTTTCACTTTCAGGAATAGATAGAAATAAAATTGCTTTGGTAGGAGGGTTACAACTTTATATTTTATTTGTCAATTTATTTTTATCCTTACTTAGGTTGTTAGGTAATAGAAATTAAGAAATAGTTAATTGAATTTTTAAAAGCAACGATTTTTCGTTGCTTTTTTTTTGAAATGAGGATTAAGTTTAAAATATATTGTAACTTTATGTTTAATAAAAATATTTAAATGTTAGACAAAATTGAAGTAGTCTTAGTTGATAAAGATGACAATGTTATTGGCTCGATGGAAAAGTTGGAAGCTCACCAAAAAGGTATACTTCATAGGGCTTTTTCAATATTTATCTTTAATTCTAATAATGAATTATTGATTCACAAACGAGCAATGGGGAAATACCATTCTGAAGGTTTATGGACAAATACGTGTTGTAGCCACCCAATGCCAGGTGAATCAATTACAGATGCAGCTCACAGAAGATTAAAAGAAGAAATGGGCTTTGATTGTGAAATGAAAAGTGCATTTTCTTTTATTTATGATGTAGCACTTGAAAACGAATTAGTTGAACATGAATTAGACCATGTTTTAATTGGACGTTTTGATGGTCAACCAATTTTAAATTTAGAAGAAGCATCTGAATTTAAATGGGAATCACTTGAGAAAATTATAGATGATATCAAATCACAGCCAGAGGAATTTACTTATTGGTTTAAAGTGATTTTAGAAAAACATATAGATCAATTATCAAAAGCATTATAAAATGAAAGTTTGTAGAAGAGTATCTTTAAATGCAGCACATCGATTATACAGACCTGATTGGTCAGATGAGAAAAATCAAGAAATTTATGGCAAATGTAACAATCCAAATTTTCACGGCCATAATTATGTTATTGAAGCTTGGTTAGATGGTGAAATTGATCCAGAGACAGGTTATGTGATTGATTTAAAGATTCTAAAGGATATTTTGAATAAAGAGGTTTTAGATAGGTTTGATCATCGAAATTTAAATTTAGATTGTATTGAATTTAAAGATTTAATTCCTACAGCTGAGAATATTACAATGATTATTTGGAAAATTTTAAGAGAAAAAATTGATTCCAAATTTGAATTAACTATTCGTTTGTGGGAAACTGAGAATAACAGTTGTGAATATAGCGGAATTTAAAAATAACCAAAATTACTTTATATGAGATCAATTTTTTGGCATCGTAGAGATTTAAGAATTGATGATAACGCAGGATTGTTTCATGCATTAAAAAATTCAAAAGAAGTTCAGCCGATTTTTATATTTGATTCAACGATTTTAAATAAATTACACAACAATGATCAACGTGTAATTTTTATTCATAAAGCTATAAATAAGTTAAAAAAAGAGTATCAAAAATATAATGCTGATTTATTAGTTTTCCATGGTAATCCAATCGAATTAATTCCTCAAATAGTTTCAGATTTTGACGCGAATAAAATATTTATAAATAGAGATTATGAACCATCAGCGATAGCGCGAGATAAAAAAATCTATAATCTTTTAAAATTAAAATCAATTGATTTTATAGGATCAAAAGATCATGTCATTTTTGAAAAAGATGAGGTCATAAAACAAGATGGTAAGCCATACACAATATTTACTCCCTACTCAAGAAAATGGAAAGAAAAATTAAATGAGTTTTATTTAAAGCAGTATCCAGTTGAAAGGTATATAAATAATTTAGCGA
>CALPVI020000091.1 GCA_943326975.2 Actinomyces viscosus
ATTTCATACTAACATTTTCAATAATTTCAATTTTTGCAATGTCATTTTTTGAAAAGACCAAGATTTTCTTTTTGTAAGGGAAATTCACTTTCCATTCAGCCTTTTTAGTTTCAATTATTTTATAATTCAGTAAGTATTTTATTGGGATATAAATGAATGTTATAAATAAAATTATTGACACAATTATTATTGAATTTTGCTCACCTTCTTTCAAAAGTAAAAAATCTTGAAAAATGTATCCTATTAATAACACCCCAAACAACAAGGTGATTACAATCAATAATTTGTAATAATAAAATGGAGAAAAATTCATAAATAATTTAAATATAAAAAGGGATTTCGAACTAATTCAAAATCCCTTTACTTTATATTATCCTTTTAGTTTCCTTTAATTTCAAATTCAGTTCTTCTATTTTGTTGTTTACCATCATCAGAAGAATTGGAAGCAATCGGTTTTGTAGAACCATACCCTTTTGCCGTTAATCTTGCAGCAGGGATTCCTTTATTGACAATATATGTTACTACAGCATCTGCTCTTTGTTGAGACAAAGTTTGATTTAAAGTTGCTGAACCAGAATTATCTGTGTGACCCGAAATTTCTACTTTTAGAGTTGGAACATCTTTCATTAATTTCACCAATCGATCTAATTCTGCATTAGATTCAGCTCTTAATGTAGCTTTTCCTAAATCAAAGAAAATATTTCGAAGCGCAATTTTACTACCAACTGCAATGTTTTTCAATTCGATAGTTGTATTTACTAAATTATCCGCACTTCCTGTTGGAATATCAAAATTCTCAGAATGAAACAAATATCCTTTTGCTTTAACAGCAATACCATAATTTTTCCCTGAAACCAATGTGATAATAAATTTACCCGTTGCACTATTTGTGGTAAACGTTTCTATCACTTTACCAGTAACATTATCTGTAATTTCAATATCAGCCTCTACTGGTTTTTTAGTCATTGCATCGATTGTAACTCCCTTGAAAACAGTGAAAGATTTTTTGTTAACATCAACAGCCGCTTCGATTTGATGATCTTTCATCGGCATGATAACTGAAGCTAGTAAATAATCCTCAACATCTATAACAGGCTTTTTCTCAGGTCCCCAAAAAGTTACTTTGTAAATATCATATCCTCCTTTACCACCTTCTCTATTTGAAGATATATAAGCAAACTTTCCATTCGCTGTAGAAGCAAAAAAGAAATCATCATAAGGAGTATTAATTGGATACCCCATATTTACAGGTTTTGACCATTGACCTTGTGCTCTTTTTGAAATAAAAATATCATAACCACCTATGGATTCGTTCCCTTCAGATGCTAAATACATTGTCTCACCATCAATATGAATATATATAGGTCCATCATCAAATTTAGAACTTACAGCTGTCAACTGAATAGGCGTCATAAAATCCTTAAGCATTTTATTTTGCATTGCTGAATTCAATATTTCATAACCATTCTCCTTGGTATCACTATCTCTAGTAAAAAACAAACTCCAACCATCACTACTATAAGAAGCGTATCTTTCATTTGATTTTGGTGAAGAAATTGCAACATTCATGACTGTAGGATCTGACCACTCCAATCCTTTTAATTTTGATTCAAAAATATCTGTCTGACCATTCACTTCTCTATGCAACAACAAACTAGTGGCATTATAACTTAAATTGTTTGAAACCTCATCTGCAGGTGTATTAATCGTGCCAGAAAGATCTTTTGGATCTGACCATTTATTTCCATTTAAGGAAGATGAAAAAATATCTTTATCAAATCCCCCCACTTCATTAGGAGTGTGCGAATTTGGTCTATTTGATGTAAAAATAATTTCTGAACCATCGGTAGAAATTGAAGGGGCATAATCATCGAATTCGCTATTTAACTCCGATACATTGTCAATCCAAACTCTTAGATTGGAAGTCGTAGCCGTTTTACCATATTTACATTCATTTTTTCTTTGAATTAAAAATTTAGCGAAATTATCAGCTTTTTTATAATTTGCTTCAAAAGCTAAATAAGCAGCCAATGCATCATCAAATTTCTTCTCTAATTGCATGACAAATCCAAAATAATAATCCAAAAAAGGATCACAAGTTGGATCAAGTGTTTTTGCTTTTTTGATGTAATTAATGGCTTTATTCGGATCTGTTGAATTAGCATAACACACACCCATTTTAAAATTCAATAAACCGTTATTTGAGTTTAATTTATCCGCAATAGAATAGTTCAATAAAGCTTTTTGGTAATTCAATCCAGGACTTTGAACATTGAAAAATGCTTCATTAGCCAATTTGAAAAATTCATCTCCTTTTTCAATCGCTACTTCTGCTTTTTTTAATTCTTCCTTTTTATCTTTAAAATTAGACGATTTAAATTCTACATTTTGTGCAAAAAATATTGCTGTAAAGCTTAAGAAAATGAATGTTATATATGTTTTAAGCATGTTAATTTTGTTTAGTTATTACAATTACCTGAATAATATGTTTTTCCTTCTTCGGAACCTAATTCTTTCGCTTTGTGCCAATCTTCACAAGCACCATTTATATCTCGGTTCATTTCTCTCGCCATACCTCTATTAACATATGCACTTGCATATTTAGAGTCTGCAGCAACTGCTAGATCAGCCAACTCTAATGCTTTTTTATACTCTTTTTGTTTAAAAAACACACCACTTAAATTTGATGCTGCTGGAGCATATTTACTATTGATAGCCAATGCTTTTTCAAAATCTTTTTTAGCATCTTCAATTTTACCTTGTTCTAATAAAGTTACTCCTCTATTGTTATAAGCTAAATGAAAATTTGGATCTACAGAAATCGCACGATTAAATGCTGCCAAAGCACCTGCAAAATCTTTCATTTTCTTTTTTGTCGTTCCAATATTATTTAAAACAAAAGCTAATTTAGGGTTCATCTTAACAGCAGTTTCATATTCTTGGATTGCTTTTGGATAATCTCCTAGCATTCTATAGCAACTTCCTCTATCGTTATAGGCAAATGCATAATTCGCATCTAATTCGATTGCTTTCGTAAAATATTTTATTGCACCGTTATAGTCTAATTGTAAAAAACGCAATGTTCCATAATTGTAATATGCTCTTGCACTTGCAGGATCAATTTTAATTGCCTTTTCATAATCTTTCTCTGCCATGAAATAAACTGACAACCCTTGAAAAGCTCTAGCTCTTTGAAAATAAGCTTTAGAGTAATTCGAATCTAACTTCAACAATTGATTAAAACTCTCCACTGCCGCAGTGAAATTTTCAGATTCATTTTCTGCAACACCCTTGTTGTAATAAGCACCTGTAAAGTTAGGATCTAACTCAACTGAAGTTTTAAACTGTAAAGCTGCTTCAGCATATTGCTTTTGACTAAACAATTGTATGCCTGCATTGTATGCTTCCTGACTTTTTGCAATCGTAGCATTTTGATTATTCAATTTCGCGATAGAATCTCGATATTGAATTTCAGCAGGAGTTAGATCTTCTATTTGCGCTAACGAAGAAAGAGCAACAAATAAAGAAAATAGTAAACTTGATGTTTTTAATCTCACAATTATTGTTTTTTAGTTTTAGTTTAACCGAATATAGTAAGTTTGATTAATTCGATATTAAAGAAGTTTTCAACATCATCTATACTTTTTACTTTTTGAAGAATCAATTTCTGAATTAGAATAAACTTATTCCCTTATCAATTCGATAGTTGAATAAAAAGAAAAAGAACCGATTCAATTCTAACGAATTGTGTAAAACAAAATCTTGTAACTAATTTTTCAAAAGATTACCTTTAGTGCCGTTAAAATAAAATTATGTCGAAAGAAGTATATATCGTTGATGGTGTAAGAACAGCCATTGGTAGTTTTGGTGGAACTTTATCACCTGTAAGAGCTGATGATTTAGGTGCAATTGCTATTAAAGGTTTAATGGATAGACATCCAAATTTAGATCCTTTGCTAATTGAAGATGTTATCATGGGTTGTGCAAATCAAGCTGGTGAAGACAATAGAAATGTTGCTCGTATGTCTAGTTTATTAGCCGGATTACCATATCAATTAGGAGGAGAAACAGTTAATCGCTTGTGCGCTTCTGGAATGGCTGCTACAATCAATGCTTCTAGAGCTATTAAAGATGGTGCTGGAGATATCTATATCGCTGGTGGAGTTGAACATATGACAAGAGGTCCTTGGGTAATTTCAAAAACATCTTCTGCATTTGGTCGTGACGCTCAAATGTTTGATTCTTCATTCGGATGGCGATTTATCAATCCTAAAATGGAAGAATTATATGGTGTTGATAGTATGGGGGGGACTGCCGAAAACTTGGCTGAATTATATAAAATAGACAGAAATTCGCAAGATAAATTTGCTGCTTGGTCACAAGAAAAAGCTGCAAAAGCAATGCAAGCTGGACGTTTTCAAGAAGAAATTATTCCTGTTGTAATTCCTCAAAAAAAGAAAGATGCTATCATTTTTGATAAAGATGAATTTGCTCGACCTGAAACAACAATCGAAACTTTATCTAATTTAAGACCTGCATTTAAAAAAGAGGGTTCCGTAACAGCAGGAAATGCTTCAGGTTTAAACGATGGTGCTGCTGCCTTATTAATTGCTTCAGGTGAAGCTGTTGCGAAAAACAATTTAAAACCATTAGCAAAAATAGTAAGCGCCGCAGTAGCTGGTGTTGAACCTAGAATAATGGGAATTGGACCTGTTTATGCTTCACAAAAAGCATTGGAGCGTGCAGGTTTAACATTGGACCAAATGGATGTTTTAGAATTAAACGAAGCATTTGCAGCTCAGGTATTAGCTTGTACAAGAGCGCTTGGTTTAGATGACAATGATCCTCGCATCAATCCAAATGGTGGCGCGATTGCATTGGGACATCCGCTAGGAATGTCAGGAGCTAGAATTTTACTTTCTGCCGCAATAGAATTACAAAAAACGAATAAAAAATATGCACTTGTAACAATGTGCATTGGAGTTGGTCAAGGATATGCTGTTATTATAGAAAGAGCTTAATTTAGTTTAAATAAATATCTTCAAAATTAGAAATACGATTATGCTATTGTAAACTATGAAATATCCAATCATTTTCTTCAGTATAATCGTATTCCTTTTTTCTTGTAAAAAAGAAAAAACTGAATGGACTTCGGATTGGAACTTACCGATTATTAATGACACATTGACTTTAAAGCATTTTGTTAATGACAGTACTTTAAAAGTTAATAACTCAAATTTATATGAAGTAAATTTACTTAGAACCTTATTAGATATCAGTTTAACTGATTTAATTAAGATTCCTGACACTACAATTAACGAATCGTATTCAATCGCTTTTCAAAGTTTAACGATTGCTCCAGGTACCAGCTATGTCAATCCTTCTCAAGTAAATGAGCATAACTTTGAATTGAAAGATTTAGAGTTAAAAAAAATTAGACTAAAAAAAGGAATACTTTCGATTACTTTAAAAAATGTCATTTCAACTAAAATATTCTACACAATTACGCTTCCTGGTGTTACAAAGAATGGACTAACATTTCAACATATCTATGCTGCACCTCAAGGAACACCAACAAACCCTGGTATCGTCACTGAAAGCATTGATTTAACAGGTTATTTTATTGACCTTACTGGTAGTAATGGAGGCAGTTCGAACATTCTACAATCTTTAGTCGCAGTAAAAACTGATCCAAACGGACCAACAGTTACTATAAAAAATTCAGATATTACTAAATTTCAAGCAAATTTTAAAGACATAGAAATTGATTATGCGAGAGGTTATTTTGGAAATCGTATAGTAAGTGATTCTAATGAATTTACACTACCTATTTTTAATAAATTCACAAATGGGTCAATTGATTTATCTGCTTCGAATATTAAATTCAATATTTCAAATGGATTAAAAATTAATGCTTTAGCAAAAATAAATTTCATAAAAAATACCAATAAACAACAAAACACAGTATCGATTTTTCACCCTCAAATTGGCCAAAATATTAATTTAGATCCTGCTACTGGAACAGTTGATAATTTTACATCAAGTAAAAAAACAATTGAATTTAATTCTACTAATAGTAACATTACTAACTATTTAGAAAATTTAGGTGAAAAACATTCTATCAGTTACTCGTTAGAGCTTAATCCTTGGGGAAATGTTTCTGGCGGATGGAATGAATTATTTCCAACAAGTAAAATTAACATATCTGTTGATGCAGCCATGCCTCTAGCGATTGGAATGAACAACTTAACACTGCAAGATACCTTTGAAATTGATGTTATTCAAAATAGGAATAAAACACATATTAATTCTGGAAAATTTATAGCAACAATTCAAAATGCTTTTCCATTTTCTGGTCAAATTTCATTGCAACTTCTTTCAAAATCAAACGAATTAATGTACACAATTCCAGCGACTTCAAAAATTGAGTCATCTCTTTTCGGAACACCGATTGGAAATGGAATATACCTTAATAAATCTTCCTTAAATTTTGTGTTAAACGAAGAAATTGTTTCGCACATAGAAGATATTAAAAAAGTATTAGCAATTGTTGTTTTCAATTCTCCTGATGCCAACTCTAATTCAAACAGTAAACAAAGTATTCCTGTAAATAGTTACCTTGGTTTAAAAATTAAAGCAGCATTTGAATTAATAAATAAGTATTAGTGAATCGATTTATCTTTATCCTCATTTGTATTCTAAATTCCAATAGTTGGGGGCAAATATTGCCTACTAAACATGATACAATTGTTCACAAAGCGCATTCTTTTGTTTTTAGTGGGAATACTGAATTAGGTGCAACTTCCATCAAAAACGATTTACTTTCAAAAGTGTTTTTTGGAGGTGCTATCTCTGAAATAACTAAAGATAAATCATTTTCAAAGCATCGTTCAAATAATATTGTTGGTG
>CALPVI020000092.1 GCA_943326975.2 Actinomyces viscosus
AAACGATCTTCTGAGTCTTTGTAAAGAAATACAGTGATTTCTTGATCAATCTCCATGTCATCGGTTAAATATTTATTAGGCAACAAGACATCATTATCATCTTCATCCCCTAAGTATGCACCAACTGATGTAAAACGAAGTATCGTTAGTACATTGTATTCACCGATTTTCATAAATTTCGTAAATTAGAAGTAAGAAAAAGAAGATTCTTTTGAATTAATAATCATACATGGTAAATTGCTTTCATTCGTAATTAGCGATTGAGCAAATTTGTCAAATTGAGGCAAAATACTTAAAGTATGATAAGAAATAGCAATTAAATCTATACCATTCTCTTTAGAGTAAGCCATAATCTTTTTATTGTAAGCTCCACTAGATTCCAATTGAACCATTTCACAAACAATTTCTCTTTGTTTGTATTTTGATCTCACAACTTTAATTTTATTTTTGATTTGTCTTTGTAAATGAAGATCATTTTGCTTTTCGTATGCTAAATATATTTTAGCATTAAACATCTGAGCTATATCTCCAGCACTATTGATAATTTGTAGACTTTCGTTTGATAAATCTATCGGTACGATGATTTTTTTTAATTCCTTTGGTAAAGTTTCTTTTTGCAAAACTATAAATGGAGCTTCAGAACTTGTAACTACTTTCATAGCATAACTTCCAAAAATCTTTTGAAAGCCTTTCATACCATGTGTACCCATAATAACTAACTGAGCCTTTTCTTCTGAAACAACTTTTCCGATATCTTCAAAAATACTTCCAACTCTAATAAGAGAAGTCATACTGACATTAGATGTTTTATCGCTTTTAGCAATGATTTGATCTATTTTTTTTTCAGCATTTGCAATGTCATGCAAATCAGCTACAATATGAAGTACTTTTATTTCACAAGAAACGTTTTGACTTAGGTAAGTTGCATATTTTAAAGCGGCATCTCCAACTTCAGTAAAATCATGTAAAACTATATAAACAATTTTGTTCATTTTTAATTCAATTTTTACAAAGATACATATAATGATTATTTTTTGTTTTTTGTTTTTTAAACATCATCATCTTTATAAGTCTAGTAAACAAAAAAAAGTTGAAGTAATACTCCAACTTTAAAACTTATTTAAATAAAAGAATGATTTTATATTCCTTATGAGATTTTTTATCACTTCCTTTTCTTTCGTTTTTTTTTCACATCACCAACATAAACGTAAGAGGAATAGATTCTTTCACTTTTTTGTGTATGGGTTTTATTCGTTTTAATCTCTTCTGTAGAAGTTGTTTTTGTATTTGCTGCGGTAGTTTTCTTAGCTGTTGCAATTGCTTCTTCTTCAGCCTCTTCAGGTAGAGTAGCAACATGTCTAGTTGAACCATCAGTTGGATCAACCCATTTACCTTTGAATTCTTTTTCTTCTAATTTACCAGTTCTAGGATTTTGAACATGAACTACAATTTTTTCATCACTCTTCTTATTAATACCTACCACATCTTCTTGAAGAATCCATTTGTCTTTCACCAATTTAAAAGCATCATAAGATAAATCAGGTACATAGTAGGAGTAAAACCCAACCATACTAGGGGTTTCAGGAGATAAATGATCAAATATAATTCGATTAAATTCCTTTTCGTATTTTAAAGACATGTAAGCTTTTTCTGAATGCTCATAAAACATTCTATTAAAAGTTTCTTTGCCAATTTTAAAAATAGGAGCACCCAATTTAGGATTGTTTCCATTAAATGTTAATACATCTATCAATTTTACATTGCTCATTGTATTATTTGCATCATAACCTAATAAAGTGTAAAGTTGTTTACTACCTTTAGTGATAGGAATAATTTTATAGTACAAAGCTCCATACCAATTTTCAGCATCTAAAACTTCTTGAGGTCTAGCAGATAAAGCAAAGGAATTATCAATCAATTCACTTACCTTGATGTTATTTTTTGCATCTTTTTTTAATATGTAGCAAAAGTAATTTTGGCTTTTGTCATCTTGCTCCACATTCCAGTTAAATAATCGAACTATATTATCTTCACTTTTAATGGTTCCAATTGATTTCAAAGAAGAAAATGGGTATTCAAAAGCACCCGGCATTTGAATAGTTTCTTTCAAATAATCTTTAAAGATTTTGTTTTTAGCAGATTTGTCAGCATCCTTTTCAGCAGCTCTCAAATCATTCAAATAGCTAAACAACTGATGCTCACGATGAAGCATAAGTGTATCACCCTGAGCAAATCCTTTGCTTAAGATGATAATTGCGAATATGATTATAACAGCTTTCATGCTTATATAAACGTAAAAGTAAAAAGATTGTTACGAAATAACAAGACCTAAATTTCTTTTTTATTTAAAAAAAATAAAATTTGATATAGAGGGACTTATATTTAGATGCTTTAACTCAAGGTTTATCTGACCTCTATGATAGTTTGAGTGGTTGAGTATATGATATAAAATATCGATAGAAAACTTTTCTAAAGGCACACCTTCAGAGTCATGGTAATTAATTTTCTCTTCAATTTCATGATTTTCTAAGAAATTAATGGTTGTTTGGTAGTTGTTAAAATGAAATTTATTAAAAAAATCTATGGGTAAACTGTCCCAAATTCCTGATTCAGGTATTTCTTGTAAAAGTCGCATATTCCAAATGTGATGAACATTGATAATATGCGACATAGAATTTAAGATAAAAGGAGTCAATTCATCTTCGTTATTCATCAAATTTTCTGTCCAAATTCTATTGGATTCAAAATCGAATTCAAATTTATCGATGAAGAAATCTTTCATTTTTTTTATAAACTTTTTAAATCAACGATAGTCTGAGCAGGATTTTCAGAATTAAACACAAAACTTCCAGCAACTAATACATCAGCGCCTGCTTCAATTAATTTTTTACCTGTTTCTAAATTTACTCCGCCATCAACTTCAATTACAGCTTTCGACTGTGTTTTTTTGATCAATTCTTTTGTTTGTTTTACTTTATTAACAGCATTATAAATGAATTTCTGTCCTCCAAAACCTGGATTCACAGACATGATTAAAACTAAATCTAAATCTGTAATAACATCTTCTAAAACAGAAACATTTGTATGTGGATTTAAAGCAACTCCTGCTTTCATACCAGCTTCTTTAATTGCTTGAATTGTTCTATGTAAGTGAGGACAAGCCTCATAATGTACAGTTAAAATATCTGCTCCAGCTTTTTTAAATGCTTGGATATAATTATCTGGATTCACAATCATAATGTGAACATCTAAAGGTTTTGTAGCATGTTTTTTAATTGCTTCGATAACTGGGAATCCGAAAGAAATATTTGGAACAAATACTCCATCCATTACATCAACGTGAAACCAATCAGCAGTTGAATTATTAATCATTTCAACATCACGTTGAATATTTGCAAAATCACAAGAAAGAACAGAAGGAGATATTAAATGCGCCATAATATTTTTTTTTGCAAAGGTAATAGTTCTATTTAAAACCATTCATGCAAATATGAAATATTAACGACTTAAAAGTAAGCGAATGTATTTTTCATCTCTTTTATAAATATCAATATTAAAAATAAGTTGATTATCTTTTATAGTAATTGATTTGTATTCAATATAAACTTGAACTGGTTTTCTTATTTTTAATGTTTTATGCTCTTTAACAGACATTAGTGTATCAAGAAAAGTTGAATCAGTCGCTCTGTTTGGTTCATATATGAAATCGTTATGGAGAATTATTTTCGCTAATTTCAATGGGTTTTGGCAACGCATACAACCATGAGATAAAGCACGGATATCTCTATTAAATAAGGACTTATTCGGTGTGTCATGTATATAAACACTATACACATTATCAAAATCAAATTTGATGATACCAAGACTATTATTTGGGCCATATTCTTGTCTAATTTTGTAAGGAATGTTTTTTAAACTATTCCAATTGATTGAGTAAGGACTAATTTCAATTTCATTCTTGAATAATTTCATGTGATTATTTGCTAGATAAGCAGGATTAACTCTTAGTTTAGGTAAAATTTCCTTAGTCTTAATCGATTGTGGTACAGTCCAATAGGGGTAAAGTATCAAACGAGTTAATACGCTTTTTAATTCGGGAGTTGATGTTTCGGATTGACCGACTATTATTTTATGTATGCTTGTTGAACTATCCGAATGATAAGTTAATACGTATTCAGGAATATTTATTCTCAAATAAGGTTTTAGATAATCAGAACCTGTTCGCCATTTATCCAAAGTAATAGCTGCTCTAAGAAGTTTTTTGTAAGTACTTTCTTGTAAAGCTTTGATAGTATTATCACCTAATTCTCCATCTGGGTTTAATCCATTTTGAACTTGAAATTTTTTGATAGATTCATTCATCTTTAAAGATTCTTCAGCATCATTTTTTGCTAAATAACCTTTATTAATAAGTGCGATTTTTATTTTAAGTAGTTTACCAATTGAGTCATCACTGTTTTTTGGGAATGAGTAGGTTAGAGTATCAATTGGAAATGTTTTACAATAATCATATATTCCTTGAGCGATTAATTGATAATTGAAGTTAGATGAACCCCAAAGAATGATCTTTTTTTGAATTGTCTCAATTTTAAAATTTGAAAACTCAAAGTGCTTTTTCAATTTAAAAACAGGAATAAATTTTGCACTTTTTAATGAAAGTGTATCAGTTGAAAAAATGCCGTTTTCTAAATCATTAGCAATATGAGCTAATTTGGCTGTTAGTAAAATTTCTTCTTTTAAAAAATTTAACTTTTTATTCGTTTTAAGAAAATCATGGCGGTTATTAGGGATTCCAAATAAGATGGGGTTTTCAATTGCTTTTTTAACACTATCAGATGTTGTCTTTAACATCGTATCATTTATCCAAATAGGAGTGAAATTTGTTTTGGTGTAATAACTAAGAATAAAATTAAATGTTTCTTTGGGAAGATTTAAATCAGATAGGTAATCTTCATTTAATGCTAATTTTAATTTTTCCTCTATTTTTAATTCTTTATTATCTTCAGCTAAAGGATCTTTTGATGGTTCCTTACAAGAAAAAACAATTAAAAGTAGTAAGCTGAAATATATTAATCTTTTCATACTAATGAAATCAGTTTGTTTTCGTTAATTTAGTGCTCGTTATTGAGTAAATTTAAACAAATTATCCGTTTATGAGCTTATCTATTTTAATGCTAATTTTGATTATTACAGTTGTTGTATCTTTAAATGCAATGAATAATGAGTCATTAAAGGATAAAATGATGTTTATTCCTTACAATTGTAAACATTATAAAGAATCGTATAGAGTGATAAGTCATGTGGTAGTGCATGCTGATTTTTCACATTTATTATTCAATATGATGTCTTTGTATTTTTTAGGAGCGAGTTTAGAAAATCAATTAATTTTTGAATATGGGTTTATGAAAGGTGAGTTTCACTTTTTGGTTCTATATATCGCAGGAGCATTATTTTCAACAATTATACCTTTTGCTCGAAATCAAGATAATCCCAACTACAGAGCATTAGGTGCTTCAGGTGCAGTTTCATCGATTGTTTTTGCATTCATTTTATGGAATCCAACTGTAAAATTATCATTAATGTTTATTCCAATTCCAATGCCAGCATACGTTTTTGGAGCATTGTATCTTGGCTTTGAATACTACATGGATAAAAAAGGAAATACAGGGATTGCGCACGATGCACATTTAGGCGGTGCAATTTTTGGTATTATTTACATATTAATTATTAATATTGAAAAAGGAAAAGAGTTATTAAGTCTGTTTTTCTAAATAAAATTATGGCACAATTATACGTTAATTCAAATGGAACTATCTTAACAAATGATGGTCCAACAATTTTAGCAGGTAACAGAGGACACTTGTATGGTGATGGAGTGTTTGAAAGTATCCGAATTATGAATGGTCGTCCGTTAAACATGGAAAACCATATCAAAAGATTAATTGAAGGAGCAAAAGCAATAAAAATAAGACCATCAGTTTTTTTTACTGCTGAATTTTTTGAAGAGAAAGTTCAAGATTTAATAAATAGATCTGAAATAAAAGAAGGAGGGAGATGTCGTATTTCTTTGGACAGAATGCCAGGAGGAACATATTCTCCAACCTCAAATGAAGCTGTTTATTTTATTGAAGTATATTCAATTGAGAGCAATGATTTTGATTTAAACTCAAAAGGGTGGGAAGTTGATTTATATACTGACCTAAAAAAAACGAAAAATAGCCTATCTAATTTCAAGACAAAAAGCGGATTACTTTATGTTATGGCAGGAATCAATGCAACAGAACGTAAATTAGATGAAGTATTAATAGGGAATGAAAAAGGTGCTATTTTAGAAAGTGCAAGCTCAAATATTTTTGTTGTTAGCAATGGTGTTTTGTATACTCCAGGTTTAGATGAAGGTTGTATTGCAGGGACAATGCGTATGCAAATCATCAATTTGGCTGTTTCTCACGGAATCAAAGTTTATGAGTGTACAATTTTTCCACAAAACATTATAGCTGCTGATGAAATCTTTTTGACAAATGCGATTCGAGGTATTACGTGGGTAAGTGGCTATAGAACAAAACGTTATTTTAATAATACAGCTCGTAAATTGGTTGCTTATTTGAATGATTATTGGGAAAATCAGTTAGGGGAATAGTAATTTAGATTAAAGACTTTAAGACAAAAGATTATAAACAAGTTTTATCTTTTTATTGATTTATTTAGTCTTATTATTTTTGATTGTAAATATCTTGAAACATTATTTCAAATCTCAATTTAATTAAAAGTAACATTGATATCAAATAAAATCTAAAAATGAAAACATTTAAAGAACTTGGTGTAAAGGATCAATTTATCAAAGCGTTAGACGATATGAAAATTACTCGTCCT
>CALPVI020000093.1 GCA_943326975.2 Actinomyces viscosus
ATTCAAGTTTTTACGCAGGAACTACAACAGATGTTGAAGGGTTTTTCGCGATACCTAAAATAAAAATAGGTAAGTATATTTTAAAAGTAGACAATCCTTCTTATCAGCTAATTTCTGAACTTGTTGAAGTTAAATCTCCAACTGGAATTACTACTTTGAAATTTGATTTAGCAAAGCCAGAAGTGAAAATGAATGAGCTTGAAGAAGCTGTTATTAGTGCGGAGTCTAAGAAAAAGAAAACGGAAGTAAATATCTCTCAAATAAAACTAGATAAAAAAGCTGTTGAGAGAATTCCAAGCATAGGCGCTGAAAATGATGTTGTAGGCGCTTTTAGTGTTACGCCAGGTGTTGTTACAACTGGAGACCAAGGAGGACAATTATATGTCAGAGGAGGTACTCCAATTCAAAATAAGGTTTTATTAGACGGGATGACAATCTATCAACCATTTCATTCTATTGGATTCTTTTCCATTTTTGAAACTGAATTAATAAAAAATGTAGATATCTATACAGGAGGTTTTGATGCTAAATATGGTGAAAGAATTTCCTCAGTTATGGATATAACATACAAGGATGGAAATAAAAAAGAATTTGGAGGAAAATTATCTGTTTCACCTTTTTTAGCTAAAATAGTATTAGAAGGCCCCTTGAAAAAACAAAAAGATGGTTCAAATAGCCCTTTATCATTTTTATTAACGGGTAAGCAAAGTTTGTTAAATTATACAGCCAAAAGTTTATATCCTAGGGTGAATAATGGTGACGGACTTCCTTTCACTTTTACTGATTTATACGGAAAAGTAACTTACAGCGGAGGTGGAGGTTCAAAGATCAGCGTTTTTGGATTTAACAATGTTGATAGTGTTAATTATGATGTTGCAAGTATCAAATTTAATCAATCTGGTGGGGGAATGAATTTTCAGATTGTACCAGAAAGTTCTTCTACATTAATTAAAGGTCATGTTAATGGCAGCTCTTACAAAACAGTTTTCAATGAAGATCAGAAGGAACCGCGAACGAGTTCAATTAATGGTTTTGATTTAGGATTCGATTTCATTCATTTTTTAAAGCAAGGTTCTGAATTAGATTATGGATTTAATTTTGGAGGATTTAATACAGATTTTGTTACTTCTAATGAATTCAAACAAAAAATAGAAGTAACTAATTTATCTACCGGAATCGGAACCTATTTAAGTTCTAGAATTGTTAGAAAGAGATGGGTTATTCAACCAAGTATACGAATTCAATATTATGCATCTTATACTACTTTTTCTCCTGAACCAAGATTTGGTATGAAATTCAATGCAAATGAAAATTTTAGATTGAAATTTTCAGGAGGAAGATTTTCTCAAAATTTCACCTCTGCATCTTCAGATAAAGATGTTGTCAATTTGTTTAATAGCTTATTATCTGCTCCAACTGATGTTCAAGCAAATTTTGTAAAAGAAAATAGTAAAGAGAGAAAAGTCAATAATGGATTACAATATTCATGGCATGCAATTCTAGGGTTTGAATTAGATATTACAAAAAATTTAAATTTGAATGTTGAAGGATATTACAAATATTTCCCTCAATTAAGTAATATTAATACAAATAAAATGTATGATAACTCAATTGAGTTTGCAAGTAAGCCAGATGTATTTAAAAAAGATTTTATAATTGAATCAGGTAAATCATATGGAGTTGATTTTTTATTTAAATACACAAAAAAAAGATTGTTTGTTTGGGCAGTTTATTCATTAGGTAAATTTACGCGTTGGGATGGTTTTCAACAGTATAACCCAGTTTTTGATAGAAGACACAATGTTAATATTGTTACAGCCTATACTGCTGGAAAGAAAAAAGATTTAGAATTTAATGTTAGATGGAATTTAGGTTCAGGTTTACCATTTACTCCGAATGCAGGTTTTTATCAAGGTGAAACTTTTGGAGGTGGAGTTACTACAGATTATACTTCTACTAATCCAACTTCTGTTACAAATAATCTAGGCACTTTTAATTCTCAACGATTGCCTTATTATCATAGATTAGATATTACAGTAAAAAAGCAATTTTCATTTAAAAACAAAACAGTTTTAGAAACTATTTTTAGCATTACGAATGTTTACAATAGGAACAATATTTTTTATGTAAATAGAATTACTAATAAAATTATATATCAATTTCCTATATTACCAAGTTTAGGCGTGAGTTACAAGTTTTAGTCTATTTATTCTTTACCTTGGTATATTTTATTTTCGAATTGGTCGAAATAATATTTTTTATTTACTGTAAAATATTATTTTCATGCCATACTTTAATCAAATAACTCATCACTTAAGTTTTTGAGCGAAATCGAAAATTAAAATGAAGTACTACTATTTTAAGATTGTGATATTAATCACTTTCATTACTACAATAGCATATAAACAATTGTATGCACAAAGTTCAGCAAATTATGTATTTGCAAATACTACTACGAACTCATTAATAGATATGTCATCAGGGTCAACTCAGTTGATAAGTAGTTCAAAAAATAGGACAGCCTCTTCAATAACAAATATTGGATTCGATTTTTGGTTTATGGGGGTTAGATACACTCAGTTCTCTGTAAATTCGAGTGGTTTATTTCGTTTTGGAACTACTTCCGCAGGAACTACTTCCAATGTGCAAATAGGAAGTTCTTCTACTAGAGCAATGCTGTCTGCTTTTTCATTTGATATGTCAACAGGTTCTAATGGACAAGTTCATTACAAGGTATTGGGTTCTTCGCCTAATAGATGTTTAGTTGTAGAATGGCAAAATATGAAAATAGGACCAAATGCAACTACAGCAGATGGGAATTTTCAAACAGTAATTTATGAAACATCAGGTGTAATTGATTTACTTTATGGAAATATGATTTATAGATCAGCTCCTGCATCTAAAACCGTTACTGCAGGTTTTTCTTCTGGTAAAACAAGTTCTAAATATGCAACAATAAATATAAATACGGATGTTGTTACTACATCTGGAAATACTACTTCTTATACATTTGGTAATACAACTCCTTTTACAATGCATGTTCATTCTGCATCAAACGGTTCAAGAAGAAAATATTCTTTTGCACCAAATGTACCTAGTTCACCAAGTAATTTAAACTTTACAAGTCTCTCAAGTTCTAGAATGACTTTAAATTGGACTGATAATTCATCAAATGAAGTTGGATTTGTAATTTATAAATCTACTGATGGTGGAGTTTCTTATTCATATGAATCACAAGTTGCATCCAATTTAACATCTTATTCTGCAAGTAATTTATCTCCGAACACAAATTATTACTGGAAAGTGTATTCCGTTTCAGAAGGTGCGCTTAGCAATGGTTTTATTTCAGCTAACCAATCTACCACATCACCCGCTACATGTACAACTACACGTTCTGGTAATTGGAATAGTAGTTCAACTTGGTCTTGTGGTGCAGTTCCTACAATAGGCGATAATGTAATAATAGCTAATGGACATACAGTAACGATTGATACGGATGCAAGTTGTAATTCATTAACTGTAGGACAAGGAACTTCAGGTGTTTTGACTTTTGATAATAATCAAAGAACAATTACGATAGTAAATGATGTCACAATTGCATCTGGTGGTGTTTTTTATCAAGGTAGTTCTAATCAATTAGGTCATACTGTTACAGTTAGTGGGAGTTTAACGAATAATGGAACGTTAGATTTTTACGTGAGTACAAACAAAGCAACAGTTTTAATTTTTTCAGGTGCTTCTAATGCAACATTTTCTGGAACTGGATTAACAACAGACATTTATACTCTAACTTTGAATAAAGGTAATTCTTATAGCTCAGTTTTAGAATTAAATACATCCAATTTTACGGTAAGGGGTAGTAATGCAAGTTCAACTAATGCTTTTTTAAATTTAACTAATGGATTATTCAAGCTTTCTGGGAGTTTTACACATACAGGTAGAGTTTTGAATACAGCCGTAATCCCTTCTACTGCAGGTTTTCATTTGAATAACTCTAATTTTAATTTAACCACTACTACATCAGGAGATTTACAAGTAGCAGGAAAGTTAATTATAAGTGCAGGTACATTTACGGTTGGTACTAATTCTAATAATGATCTTGGATTTAATGACGGAGGTATAATTGAAGTAAATGGTGGTGTTTTAAATGTACCTGAGTCAATTTGCCCATTTTCATCTCCTTTAGATTATGTGTATAATCAAACTGGAGGTATAGTAAATGTTGCAACATCATCAAATTCAACATCTTTAGTTGGTTCATTTCATATCGATGTAAATGGAGACTTTAGTATGTCTGGCGGTACAATAGTTCTTAGAAAAGCAAATTCAAATACGACAGCTTCGAATGCCTATGATTTTATAAATTTAGCAACTAATCCTTCTATATCTGGAGGAACTGTTCAATTTGGAGATGCTTCAACGGGTGCTTCACAAATATTTAATTTCAGCGCAGGATATTTTCCTAATTTATTAGTTAATTATACGAATGCGGGTAATGGAATTCATACTGTAAAATTAGCAACATTAAATTCTGTTGTTCCAACTGTTTTATTGAATACTACTCTGCAGTCAAATACAACTTTGGATGCTGGAAATACTTATTCATGTGATGCTATTTTTGAAGGTAATGTAACAATTGAAAATGGAGCAACCTTTAATCAAAAAAATGCAATACATACATTTAATGGAAATTTGATAAATAATGGTATGTTTTCAAATGTAAATGGAACTTCTATTTTTAATGGAGATGCTCTTCAATCTATCGATGGAACTAGTGCAACATCATTTTATAATTTAACCAATTCTAATTTGAGTACGGGTTTGATTTTAAATTCTAATATCACGATTACTAATAATTTATCAATGTTAGGAGTAAATGCTGATATTGATTTAAACGGTAAAACAATTAATTTATCTACAACAGGATCAATATCAGGAGAAAGTAATTCGGATCGAATTTTTGGTTCTACAGGAAGTATAACTGCAACAAAATCTATTAATAATGTTTTAAACATGGATGTTGCTGGAATGGGGTTAATATTATCTACTTCAGCAAATATGGGTAGTACGGTTTTCACAAGACAACACAATGAAAATTCAGATGGAACTTACACTTCAATTTTGAGAAATTATCTTATTTCCCCTACTAATAATGCAAATTTAGATGCTGCAATTACTTTTAATTATTTTGATAAAGAATTAAATAATTTAGCATCTAAAGAAGCTAATTTTGTTTTATTAAGATCAACAGATTTAGGTCTATCATGGATGAATCGGGCAGGTATTGTTTCTGCTCCTTCAAATAGTCTTACTTTATCAGGTATAAATGCATTCTCACTTTGGACAGTGGCTGCAACAGGAGGAACTGCATTGCCAATTGAATTGTTGTCTTTTGAAGCAAAATCTTTAGAAAATGATGTTTTGTTGTTTTGGAAAACTGCTAGTGAATTAAATAACCACTTTTTTACTTTAGAAAGAAGTTTTGATGGAATTCATTTTACTCCAATACAAAGAATTTATAGTTATGGTGACTCTAAAGATGAAAGTATTTATTCATATTTGGATAACGATTATATCAATGGGATTAATTACTATAAATTGAAACAAACAGATTATAATGGAGATGAAAAAGAATTTGAAATAGTAGCAATTGATAAGTTTAAAGAGAAAAGTTTATTAATAAAAACTGTTAATTCATTGGGTCAATTAGTAGATGCAGAATTTAGGGGAGTTGTGTTTGATATATATTCAGACGGAACAGCTATGACAAGAGTTCAATAAACTAAAAAAAATATTGAAAAAAAAATGGAGATGTGAGTCTCCATTTTTTTTATTAAGCAATATGTTTTTATTTCAAAATATTTCTTGATATAACAATTTTTTGTACTTCAGAAGTACCCTCATATATTTGAGTGATTTTAGCATCTCTCATTAAACGTTCAACATGGTATTCTTTAACGAAACCATATCCACCATGAATTTGAACTGCTTCAACTGTTTGCTCCATCGCAACTTTAGATGCATATAACTTCGCCATTGCTCCAGATTGGTCATAATTTCTACCAGCATCTTTATCTACAGCAGATTTATACACCAATAATCTAGCAGCTTCGATTTCAGTAGCCATATCTGCTAATTTGAAAGCAATAGCTTGGTGTTTATATATTTCTTTTCCAAAAGCTTGTCTTTGTTTAGAATATTCGGTAGCTAATTCAAAAGCACCAGCTGCAATACCTAAAGCTTGAGAAGCAATACCAATTCTACCTCCAGATAAAACTTTCATTGCAAATGTAAAGCCAAATCCATCTTCACCAATTCTATTTTCCTTAGGAACTTTAACATCATTGAAAAGTAAAGTATGCGTATCACTACCTCTTATTCCCATTTTGTCTTCTTTCGCACCAACTACGAATCCATCCATTCCTCTTTCTATAATTAAAGCATTGATTCCTTTGTGACCAGCTTCAACATTTGTTTGAGCAATTACTAGATAAACAGAAGCTGAAGAACCATTCGTAATCCAGTTTTTAGTTCCGTTTAATAAATAATGATCTCCTTTATCAATAGCAGTAGTTCTTTGAGAAGTTGCATCTGAACCTGCCTCAGGTTCTGATAAACAAAATGCACCAATTATTTCACCTTTGGCTAAAGGAACTAAATATTTTCTTTTTTGTTCTTCTGTACCATATTTTTCTAATCCCCAACATACTAGAGAGTTGTTTACAGACATACAAACTGATGCAGAAGCATCAACTTTAGATATTTCTTCCATTGCAAGTACGTATGAAATAGTATCCATACCGCTACCTCCATATTCAGGACTAACCATCATACCCATAAATCC
>CALPVI020000094.1 GCA_943326975.2 Actinomyces viscosus
AAATTATCATATCCGTATTTTGTGTAAGGTACGGATAATTTAATGTAACTAGGAAATAATGTAGTTTAAAGCGATAACTGCCTCATTCCCTCACCCAAGACCATTGCAACAGCATTGGCTAAATTGAAACTTCTTACTTTACCTGGAAATGGAATCGTGACTAATTGCTCTTTAAAGCGTTCTGTGATTTCTGCCGATAAACCTTCCGCTTCTTTTCCAAAAACCAAGTAATCACCTTCTTGTAAATCAACTTTATAAAATGATTGTTCTGCTCTTGCAGAGAAAAAGAATATACGTGTTTTATCTTCAACTGAATTATACCAATCTTCGAAAGTTACGTGGTGAACCAATTCTAAATCAGGCCAATAATCTAATCCGGCACGTTTCACTCTTGTATCTGTAATCTCAAATCCTAAAGGGTGAATCAAATGCAAACGACTTTTAGTAGCAACACCTAGTCTACCAATATTACCCGTATTATTTGGGATTTGAGGTTCAACTAAAACTATATTGAAATTTAATTGATCGTATTTTGACAGATTATTTTCCATTGATTACATCTTTAATAGCATCAATACTTTTCATTCCATCAATCGCAGCAGAAATAATTCCACCAGCATAACCTGCACCTTCAGCGCATGGATACAAACCTTTTAATTCTGGATGTTCCATCGTTTCAGGATTTCTTGGTATTTGAATTGGTGAAGATGTTCTGGATTCAGGTGCGTGTAAAACAGCATCATTCGTCAAAAATCCTTTCATTTTTTTATCAAAATCAACAAAAGCTTTACGTAATCGCGATGCGATGAAATCTGGTAATATTATATTCAAATCTACACTTACTATTCCTGGCACATACGAGGATCGCGGGAAATCTTTCGAAACTTTTTGCTCTACAAAATCTTTCAAACATTGAGCTGGAACTTTTTGCGTTTTACCTGCAACTTCCCAACACATTTTCTCAACAGACTTTTGAAAATCAAGAGCTACAAACGGATTATTTTTCGAATAATTTGGCAATTCTTCTGGTTCAACCGTTACGACTATTCCAGAATTCGAATAGGGATTGTTTCGTTTTGATGGTGACCACCCATTGGTTACTACTTCTCCTTCTGCAGTTGCACATGGCGCAATGATTCCACCCGGACACATACAAAATGAATATACGCCCTTACCATCTACTTGTGTTACTAAACTATATGAAGCAGGTGGTAAATAATCATCATTTAACCTTCCTGAATATTGTATTTTATCAATTAATTCTTGACTGTGTTCTACGCGGACACCTAACGCAAACGGTTTGGCTTCAATACGTACACCTTTGTTATGCAGTAATTCAAAAATATCTCTCGCAGAATGTCCCGTTGCTAAAACTACTTCAGTAAATGATAATAATTCATTTCCGTTGATTTCAATTCCCGTAACTGCTTTGTTTTCAATTTGAATATCCGTCAATTTTGATTCGAAATGCACCTCTCCACCAGAATTGATAATTTGCTCACGCATAGCAACGATGATATTCGGCAATTTATTTGTTCCAATATGTGGATGTGCATCAACCATAATGTCTTCATCAGCACCAAAATGAACAAACCATTGCAAAGCTTTTAAAACATCTCCTCTCTTTTTTGAACGTGTATATAATTTTCCGTCAGAATATGTTCCTGCTCCTCCTTCTCCAAAACAATAGTTGGATTCTGGATTAACAATTGAATCTTTATTTAGTTTGGCTAAATCTCTTCTTCTTGATCGAACGTCTTTTCCACGTTCAAAAACAATTGGACATAAACCTAATTCAATTGCATGTAAAGCTGCAAATAAACCAGCAGGTCCTGCTCCTATTATGGCAACTTTTCTTTTTCCTTTTACTGATTGGGGAGTATAATAGTTTATTGATGGAATTTCTTCCCCACTTTCATATACTTCAATTGTACAATTGATTTTAATTGCTGCTTTTCGAGCATCAATCGATCTTTTTCTCCAAACAAATATGAAATCAGAAGTTTTTAATCCTAATTCTTGTTTGATTTTTACTGTAAGAAACTGATTGTCTTTTGCTTGCTCAGGTGATACCTGAAACTGAACTAATTGACTCATTAACCTTCAAAAATAAGAGATAAATACCAAACGTGATTATACAAAGACTGTATTGGTAAAGAAACAGGAGTATTATCTTGAATAAATGAACTTTCGAAACTTTTTGAATATTTCACTTCTACACCAAATTTAAAATAGGGTGCAAAAAATTCAACTCCACCTCCTAATTGACCTTGAAAATCCTTTTTATAAATTTTGACAAATGGATTTGCATAATTTTGAGTTGCGTATTGCTGTGATTGCAAATCGATTGAGGGTTGCATACCAATTAAACAATAAGCTGTAAAATTATTCATACGCATTGTTCTAAATTGCAACATTATTGGAAAATCTAAAATTGTTTGATTTACACGTTGCTCTTTAACAATAGCATCTTTTTTAGGATCCGCATTTTGGTAGGTATATGTCAATACTTTCTCTTGAAAAGATAATGAAGGTATAAAACGTAGACGCGCTATTGGATGTCCTAATTTCATTGTAGTAACTATTCCAACTTGACCACCTGCTGCTGATTTAGCAACCAATGAAGTTAGTTTGTATTTTTCAAAAGCTTCCGTATAAGGATATGCATCAAATAAACTTTTATTTGTACCTAACATGAATCCAAAATGAAAAATACGATCATCAAACGTTCTATAATTTTTAGCCATTTCACGTTGACCGAAAATAGAAATCGGTAAACTAAATAAGACGATGATAATAAACTTTTTCATATTGAATTAAACGATAATATTCTCAATGTATTGTGAATCAGTTGTAAAATTATTTAATTCCACTGTAAATAGTAGCGATTCCTCCAGAAACTAATTCTGATTGAACATTTTTATATCCTAATTTTTCTAAGATAGCTGTAAACTCTTTTCCTTCTGGGAATGCAGCAATCGATTCAGGTAAATAAGCATACGCTTTATCATCCTTCGAAATCATTTTTCCGAAAAAAGGAATAATGTATTTTGAAATTACAGCATATCCTTGTTTTACTGGAAATTTCTTTGGCTTAGAAAATTCTAAAATCACTACTTTACCACCAACTCTGATTACTCGTAGCATTTCAGCCAACCCTTTTTCTAAGTTTTCGAAGTTACGCACACCAAAAGCAACGGTTAACCCATCAAAATAATTATCTTCAAATGGCAAGTTTTCAGAATCTCCTAATTGTAAGGTAATAATATTGTCCAAGTTCATTTTCTTGATTTTCTCAATACCTACATCGATCATTCCTTGCGAAATATCTACACCAATTACTTCTGTTGGTTGGATTTTCAACGTTGCAATCGCAAAATCACCTGTTCCTGTTGCAATATCTAAGATACGCTTCGGATTTACTTCGCTCAATGATTTTACAGCCTTTTTTCTCCAAATCTTATCGATTCCTAACGAAAGAAAATGATTTAAAAAGTCGTATTTTTTAGAAATATTATTGAACATTTCTGCTACTTCTTCTTTCTTAGTCTTATCAGAATGTCCGTATGGTTTTACTTCTACTTTGCTCATTATGCTATCGTTTTTTCAACTTCACTTATCAATAAATCTCTATCGATGGATACCACTCCACTTTTTTCACATACCAAACCTCCTGCTAAATTGGCAATTTCACCAATCAAACGAATCGGCAAACCTGCAGTCAAACAAAGTGTTGCAACAGAAATAACCGTATCCCCTGCTCCACTTACGTCTGCAATGTTTCTGATGTGTGCAGGTATGTAATGTTTGTTCTCGTTGTCTTTAATGAAAACTCCATGCTCAGACAATGTCACAAAGGAAATCGCATTGCTCAGATTTTCTTCTAAAATCCCAACTGCTTTTTCAAATACTTCATTTTCCTCAAAAGAGAATTTTAACCCAACACCTTCTTTTAATTCTTTCAAGTTAGGTTTAAATAAGGTAACTCCTTTGTATGCAAAGAAATTTTTATTTTTTGGATCAACCGTTGTAGGAACATTTTTCGATTTTGCTAAAGCTATTACTTGTTCGATTACATTTTCAGTTAAAACTCCTTTGTTATAATCTTCAAAAATGATGGCATCAATTTGTTCGTTCAATAATGACTTCACTTTGTCAATCAACGCAGCTTCTTCAGTTGCATCGATATCATTTGTTTGTTCAGAATCTATACGAATCAAATGCTGATTATTTCCAATCACTCTAGTTTTTACCGTTGTTTCTCTGTTTTCACTTAACACAACTCCTGCTGGAGAAATAGCGTTAGACTCAAACAATTCAACCATTTTTTTACCTGACTTATCTTTTCCGATAACTGAACAGATAATTGCCGTTGCTCCCATTGCTACTAAGTTGATTGCTACATTGGCAGCTCCACCTAATCGCTCTTCTTCCTTTTGTAAACTTACAATTGGAACGGGTGCTTCTGGACTCACACGATTTACATTTCCTCTTAAATAGGCATCAATCATCACGTCTCCAATTACGAGAATACGTTTGTTTTTGAAATCGTCTACTATTTGTTTGAAATTCATTATTTCAATTTTTCTAAAGAAATTTTCATTCTTTTCATTACTTCAATCAATGTTTCTTCAGAAGCTGCATACGAAATACGAATACAGTTTTTATCTCCAAATGCTTCTCCAGTTACCAATGCTACCAAAGCATCGCTTAACAAGAACATACATAAGTCTTCTGCACTGTTGATGGTTGTTCCTTCGTATGATTTCCCAAAATAAGACGATATATCTGGGAATACATAAAACGCTCCTTCCGGAACATTCGTTTTAATTCCTTCTATTTTATTCAGGGCTTCTAAAACTAAATCTCTTCTATTCTTAAATGCACTGATCATATCGTTCAATACAGCAGGATCTGCATTCATAGCAGCAATGGATGCTTTTTGAGTAATTGAACAAGTAGCTGACGTAAACTGTCCTTGAATTTTAGTACAAGCATCAGCAATTAATTTTGGTGCTCCGATGTACCCTAAACGCCAACCAGTCATTGCCCATGCTTTTGAAACACCATTGATTGTTACTACTTGGTTGTACACATCTTCAAATTGTGCTAAACTTTCGTGTTTTCCTGTGAAATTAATGTGCTCATAAATCTCATCAGAAATAATTACAATATCTGGGTATTTTTTCAGAACATCTGCCCAAGCTCTTAATTCTTCTTTGCTATACACTGAACCTGTTGGATTACAAGGTGTAGAAAAGATAATCATTTTCGTTTTTGGCGTAATCGCTTTTTCTAATTCTGCAGCTGGAACTTTGAAATCTGTTTCAATTCCTGCATTTATAACAACTGGCACTCCCTCTACTACCTTTACAATTTCTAAATAAGAAACCCAATAAGGCGCTGGAATGATTACTTCATCTCCTGCATTTATCAAACTCATCACTACGTTTGCAATCGATTGTTTTGCACCTGTAGAAACTACGATTTGATCTTTTGTATAGTTTAAATTATTATCTCTTTTGAATTTTAAGGAAATGCTATCTCTTAAATCATCGTAACCTTGAACGGGTGTATACATCGTATAATTATCAACCATAGCTTGGTTTGCAGCATCTTTGATGAATTGAGGAGTGAAAAAATCCGGTTCGCCTAAACTCAAAGAAATCACATCTTTTCCTTCTGCTTTTAATTCACGACTTTTACGAGACATTGCTAAGGTAGCAGACTCTTCCATTTCCATTAATCGTTTTGATAATTCTATCATAGAGATCGTTCTTTTAGTAATAAAGAAACAAATTTACTAATATATTATAGAATATTTAACCCTAGAAACAAATCTTTTCACTTCAATTTGTTAAGTTCTTTCTATCCTATTTATCGCCTCTTTCATTTTTTTCATGTTACCTTTTTTCATATCTGTAACTTATGCTACAAATAGTCTCTTTTCATCACCTTAACTTTGTATCAATATAAATAATGAAAACGATGAATAATACAAATTTTACAGTAGTAGATGTGAGAACAAGAGCTGAATTTTCAGGAGGAAATGTGGCGGGATCTATTAATATTCCATTAAACGAAATTCAAGAGCGTTTTGAAGAAATTAAAAGTTTACACCAACCAATCGTTTTATGTTGTGCTAGTGGTGGTAGAAGTGGTCAAGCAACTCATTTCTTAAAAAGTATGGGGATTAATTGTGAAAACGGCGGTTCTTGGTTGGACGTGAATTATCAAATAAATAATTAAATACATAATCAATATTATATGAGTTTATTAGGAAAATTATTCGGAATTAAATCAGTAGATTTTAAAGAATTGTTGGAAAGAGGTGCGGTAATTGTGGACGTGAGAACTCCTGCTGAATTCAATTCTGGTCACATCAAAGGTGCGATTAACTTACCGTTACAAACGTTAACGAGTAACATGGGTAAATTAAAAAAAGATAAACCTGTAATTACTTGTTGTGCTTCTGGTATGCGAAGTGGTTCTGCGAAAAGTATTTTACTTTCAAACGGTTTCAAAGAGGTTCAAAATGGTGGTGGTTGGACTTCTTTACGATCAAAAATCTAATGTTTTTTTCTTCATTTCGAAATGAAAAATAAATTTAAACAAAAAACTGTTCAATCTTGAGCAGTTTTTTTTGCTTAGTTACAACTAATTTTCTTTGCTTTTTATTTGATTTTTAAATTTTCAAAGGAAAAACCTATTTTTTTATGCTTTATTTTCAATTACTTACAATAAAAACATAAAAAAGTTTACTTAAACACTTGCAGATTTAAATTATGTACCTATCTTTGCACCCGTAATCACAACGGTGATAATACAAAATAAATAA
>CALPVI020000095.1 GCA_943326975.2 Actinomyces viscosus
GTTGAATTATCACCACCAAACATAAATGCCCCAAGAATATCTTTGATTTTTGTTCGGATTTCTCCTACTGCAATATGATCAATTGTTTCGAAAATAGTTAAATTTTCATCTAATAAAGATGCTTGATTTTGAGCGAAATAACCTATTTGAACATTGTGACCTAGCTCTAAAGAACCTTCGAAATCAATTTCTTTCATAATGGCTTTAATCATCGTTGATTTTCCTTCACCATTTTTACCTACAAAGGCAACTTTTTGACCTCGTTCTATTGTTAATGATGCTTTTTCAAAAACGGTATGATCACCATATTTTTTAGTTAATTCATTTACAACGACAGGATAACTACCTGAGCGTGGAGCAGGAGGGAACTTAAGTCTCAAAGCAGAAGTATCTACTTCATCTACTTCAATAATTTCCAATTTCTCCAACATTTTTACACGTGATTGAACCACTAATGTTTTTGAAAATGTTCCTTTGAAACGTTCAATGAATTCGGTTTGTTCTGCAATGAATTTTTGTTGTTCATCGTATTGTTTTTGCTGTTGTTCTCTTCGTTCTTTTCTAAGTTCTAAATAATGAGAATATTTTGCTTTATAATCATATATCCTACCCATTGTTACTTCGATTGTTCGGGTAGTAATATTATCAACAAAGGCTCTATCGTGAGAAATAACCACAACAGCTTTTGCTTGATTAATTAAGAAATCTTCTAACCACTGTATAGATTCAATATCCATATGGTTAGTTGGCTCATCTAAAAGTATAAGATCTGGTTTTCTTAATAATATTTTTGCTAATTCAATTCGCATTCTCCAACCACCGCTAAATTCTGATGTAGGTCTTGAAAAATCTTCCCTTAAGAAACCTAAACCAAATAATACTTTTTCAACTTCAGCATCGATATTTACTTCTTCTATTGAATAGAATTTTTCACTAAGCTCAGAAACACGTTCGATGATTTTAAAATATTCATCTGATTCATAATCTGTACGAATCGTTAATTGATGATTTAATTCTTCAATTTCATTTTTCATATTTGAAATTGCTTCAAATGCTTTTGAAGTTTCTTCGAATACAGTAGAATTATCTTCAGTCAAAAGATGCTGTGGTAAATATGCGATTACATATTCTTTTGGAGCAGAAACATTACCACGAGTTGGTTTATTGATTCCAGCAAGAATTTTTAAAAGTGTAGATTTTCCTGCACCATTTTTACCCATCAATGCTATTTTGTCATTTTCATTTATAACAAAAGAAACATCACTAAATAATGTTTTACCACTAAATTCTACTGCTAAAGCATCTACTGAAATCATATATTTTTAAATTTTCAGTAAAGATAATTTAAAAATATAAGTTGGCTAAATAATCAGAAAACTTGGGTTAAATTTCTCCGTTATTAGAAAGTAATGTAGCTATTCCATGCGTTTTTGGAAAATTAGCAAGTAAAATAATAATAATCACAGTGATAGGTGTGCTTATAATCATTCCGGGTATTCCCCAAATAGCTCCCCAAAAAGTTAATGCAATCATACTAACTAATGGGCTAATGTTTAATGATTTCCCTAACAGCTTTGGTTCTAATAAATTGCTAATTAGAATTTGTGTAATACTTAAAACAACTAAAAGAATAAGTGTTGAATTTAAGTGGTCGAATTGTAAATATGAAAATAGCGAAGGAACTAAAATTGAAAGAAAAATACCAATCACAGGAATATAATTAAAAACAAAAATAAAGGAAGCCCATAAAAAAGGAAATGCAAGACCAGAAGAATAAATTATAAAAAAACTAATAGTTGCTGAAATTAAACTTATTAGAGTTTTAAAACCAATATAATCTGTGATTGATTTTTCTATTTTTTGAAAAATTTGAATCGTTTGTTCGTATTTTTCTTCAATTGTAAAAATTGATTTTAATTTATATTTAAAGCTTGTTTCTTCAAGTAGAAGGAATAGCAGATAAAAAACAACTAAAACCAAATTGCCTAAAAATGAAGTTGTAGTGTTAATAATAGGATTGACCAAACTTGAAAAATCAAAATTTTCAATAGATAGGATAAATTTTTCAATAATTTGATTATTGAAATTTTGGTTAAAATACGCAATGGTATTATCAATTTTAGCTTCGTTATTCTGAATGAAAACAGGAAGTTTTAAGGAGTTATTAATAAAAAGATTTACAATGAAGTATAGGATGTAAATTAAGAAAGCTGATGCAAAAGTGCTTTTGATCCAATTTGACACTTTATTTTTTATAAAAGGTATTCGTTCAAAAAAACGTTTAAATGATCTCACTAAAAAATAAAATAAGGTCGCAAAAAGTATTGGTAGAACTATAGATTTACCTATAAATAATATAAATGTTATACTGATTAAAAATAAAAGAGTAATTGTAATGTCTGTTATTTTCATTTCACTTATTTTTGAATTAATTCTGTATTTGTATAAAAGTAATGAAATGATTGAATTTAATTTGAGAACATTAAAAAAATGTAATCTATTAAAATTTGGGTTGTGTAAAAATATACTCCCAACCATTATTTTGTTATTAATTTTAAAATTTAACTTTTTTGCTCAAGATTCTATATTAAAAGGAAGGAGTTCAATCGGTTTCGTTCCAATATTTTCTTTTGATAATGATTTGGGTATAAGATATGGTGGCGTGTTTAATTATTTTAAATATGATGATAGTAGTTTTAATTATTCTGAGAATTTATTTGTCAGAGCTTTTAATTCTACCAAGAATAGTTTCCAGATTCAATCTGTTTATGAAACAGATCATTTACTTACATGCGCTAAGGTTTTTATTGAAGGGAGTTATTTGAATGATCGGGCTTATGATTTTTTTGGATTTAATGGTGAGGCAAAATTAAATCCTGCACATGTTGAAAAACACAGTCCTTTTTTTATTCATGAAAACTATTATAAAATTCATAGAGAATTGATTCGTTTTCGTTTTGATTATCAGCGATATTTAACATCTAATAAATTTAGACTTTTAGCAGGATTTACTTTTAATAAATTAAGCATCTTACAAAAGAATACCGATTTAAATTTATATTCGGATTATCATCAATTTGGATTTATTAAGGAAAACGAAAAATTAGGTGGATATGTCAATTATATTACTTTAGGTTTAGTTTACGAAGATAGGGATAATCAGGTTTATTGTAATGATGGGAACTGGTTCGAATCTTTTATGTTGTTTTCTCCAAAATCAATAAGTCATTCAGCTTTTTCTAAATTTATTTTAAATTGGAGATTATATAAAAAAATTGCTTCATCAAAAAATATATTAATGTTAAGGACATCTTTACAAGGAAGAGTTTCAGGTGAAATCCCAAGTTTTTATAATTCGGTTTATACTGACACAAAATTAAGTCAGGATGGCCTTGGTGGTGCTTTTAACTTGAGAGGTTATTCTAGAAATTCGGTAGTTTCAAGTGGTTTTGGATTGCTGAATTTAGAAATCAGAAGAAATGTTTATGAATTTGTTTTTAAAGATAAACAAATAGATGTTGAATGCTCCGTGTTTTCAGATCAAGCTCTTGTATTACAAAAGTATGCCATTAGAAAAGATCATTTAACGAGTGAAATTTTAAAATTTTATTTTCAAGAAAATGCACCTAATTATTATTTAACTATAGGATTAGGTGCTTATTTGGTTTTAAATAAAAACAGCGTTATAAGTATTAATTATGGAGTGCCTTTAGGTATTGGAAATGATTCAAAGGGAGCTATTTATATTGGTTCATCATTTTTATTTTAGTTTTTTAGGCATAAAAAAAGCTGTCTTTTAAGACAGCTTCGAAATATTTCTCTAGTTGTTAGAATGGTAAATCATCATCATCTGCAGCTGAATTAGCCTGAGCAGAAGCAACGTTTACTGGGTCTAAGTTCATTGCTGAAGGACCGCTTTGAGGAATACCAGCTGGAGCAGTAGCTCCAATTTTTTCAATTCTCCAAGCTTCTAATGTGTTAAAATATTTGACCTCACCTTGTGGGCTTGTCCATTCACGACCTCTTAAGTTGAAAGATACTTCAACTTGTTCGTTTTGTTGGATACTATCTAATAAAGCACATTTGTCTTGTGTTGCTTGAAACATGATGTCTTGTGGGTACATGCTCGAAGCGTCAGTAACTACAAATTCTCTTTTTGAAAATTTTTCATTTACTTGAACAGTTGGATTCACCACCTTCACAATTCCATTTAGTTTGAACATAATAATTTGTATTTGTTGTTTTGTATTAATTATTAAAAGATAAAAGCGTTAGCCATGCATCTCTTAACTGATTTTTTTCTAATAATTCTTTTGCTTTCAAGTGTAAAGCAATTTCTAATTTTTTTGGTTCGTTTTCTAAAGATACGAATAATTCACTTAATTCCAAAAGTTTGTATTCGTTGACATCAGTTTCATTAGGGAGCTCTTCAATACCTGCTAAGTGACCTAAATCATTTCCAGTTAAAACGGTACTTTGTTTAATATCTAAAGGAAGTTGATCAAATCCGATTCCACAAGTAGTAATAGGTTTAGTGATTTCGAACATAGATTTTTTATCAGCTCTACAATACCAATTACCACCCATTCTAGATACTAAGTCAATTTTAAATTGATCTATTGAACCATTTTCATCTAAAACCGCTTCATTGATGTGAATTTTAACTACTTCACAGATGATAAGATTTCCAGCTCCGCCTTCATGTCCTAATTCTACGACTTCATTGACTTTACATTCAAATTGAACAGGAGATTCACCAACTCTCTTAGGTTTAATTAAATCTGAATCTAATGCGGTAAATCCTGCTTTTTCAAATTCACTAACACCTGGCGCATAGGGAGAGCTAGCTAAACTCATTTGATGTACTATGTCGTAATTGACAACGTTTATAACAACTTCAGGAATAACTTTTACATTTTTGTAAGTATCCTTTGTTTCATTCGTTCTTCCACTTCTAGCTGGAGAAAAAATTAAAATAGGAGGGTTAGCGCTAAAAACATTGAAAAAACTAAAAGGAGCTAAATTTGCATTACCTTCTGCATCTACTGTAGAGGCAAAAGCGATAGGTCTTGGTCCTACAGCACCTAATAAATATTGGTGTAACTTCTGAACAGGAAGTGTTTTTGGGTCTATGCTTAACATAAAAGTTGTAATTAATGATGCAAATTTAACTCGAAAATTAATCGAATAGGAGAGTTTTTTTTACCATTTATCCACAATTGAAATCAATTAATAAAAAATGTATTAAAAAATTTTTCATTTCAAAATAATTAAATATCTTTGTACTCCGTTTCAAACATAGCTTTTATAAAGTTAAAATTGGTAAACGTACTAAGAAGGTATTGATTGCGGATATGGTGAAATTGGTAGACATGCCAGACTTAGGATCTGGTGCCGTGAGGCGTGTGGGTTCGACTCCCTCTATCCGCACTTATTTGATGGTATTAGTTCGCTAATACCATTTTTTGTATATTATAAGTTTAAAAAACAGAAAAGATGAATGTAATTCGCAAGGATGTAGATGCTTTAAATGCAATTCTTACAGTTCAAATTTCACAAGCTGATTATCAACCAAAGGTAAAAGCTACTCTAGAAAAACATCGTAAAACAGCAAAAATTCCAGGTTTTAGACCAGGTCATGTTCCTATGACTATGATTCAAAAACAATATGGGAGTACTGTATTAGCAGATGTTTTAAATAAAGTTGTAAATGATTCATTGTATGGATTTATCAATGAAAATAAAATCGAAATTTTAGGTAATCCAATTCCGAAAGAAGGTGTTGATAGCGTAAAAGGTGATTTTAATAATCCAACTGATTTTGAATTTGCTTATGAAATAGGATTGACTCCAAAAGTAGAAGTCACATTATCTGCAAAAAATAAATACGATTACGTTAAAGTTAAAGTTGATGATGAATTAATTTCAAAGCAAATTGATGACTTACGTCGTAGATACGGTAAATTAGTTAGTTCAGAAAAAGTAGGAGATAAAGATTTAATTTTGGCTCAGTTTACAGAATTAAAAGAAGATGGTTCTATTTTAGAGGGAGGTATTTTCCATTCTTCAACTATCTCTATGGAATTTGTTGAAGATAAAGCAACAAAAAAAGCTTTGACAGGGAAGAAACAAGGAGATAAAGTTGAAGTAAATCCAGTTCATGTATCTAGAGGAGGGAAAGATACTGCAGCTTTATTAGGTATTAAAGAGGAAGACTTAGCAACTGTTTCTGATAAATTTCAATTGACAATCAATGAAATTAAACATATGGAAATGGCTGAGTTAAATCAAGAGTTATTTGATCGTCTTTTTGGACCTGGAGCAATTAATTCAGAAGAGGAATTAAAAAATAAAATTGCAGAAGATTTAAAAGGAATGTTTGTTAATGATTCTGATCGTATTTTAACTCGTTATATTTATGATGATTTAATCGCAAAAACGAAAGTTGAATTACCTGATACATTCTTAAAAAGATGGATTCGTTTGTCAAATGAAAAACCGATTTTACCAGAACAAATTGAAGCAGAATACGATGGATATGCTAAAAGTTTGAAATGGCAGTTGATTCAGGGTACAATTTTTAAATCAAATGATATTAAGTTAGATAATCAAGAATTAATAGAGTTTACAAAAGGTTTATTGGTTAGTAACTATGCTCAATATGGTATGCCTGCACCTGAGGATAAAGAGTTAACAGAGAATGCAATGCAAGTGTTATCTAAAAAAGAAGAAGCAAATAGAGTGGCTGAAATGTTAGCAGATCAAAAATTGATTCAATATTTTAAAAAC
>CALPVI020000096.1 GCA_943326975.2 Actinomyces viscosus
CGTTTTAAGTATAATGATAGGTCCTGTTTTCTTTGTGTTATTAGAAACTAGTATTCGCAAGGGTGTTCGGTCTGCCATCTCATTTGATGCTGGAGTTCTTGTTAGCGACCTTATTTATATAGCTTTAGCTTATTATTTTTATTCTGAAGTTGCAACTTTAAAATCAGGAGAGCATAGTGAAATAGCGAAAATTATTGGTGGCACATTATTCTTATCTTACGGTATTTACACCTATTTTAAAAAACAAAAAACATCTTCATTGGATGAAGATGGTAATATAATTCAACAAGATTTTCATAAGTTATTCTTTAAAGGTTTCATACTTAACTTTTTAAATCCAATGGTTATTTTCTATTGGTTTAGTATTTTGACAATCAGAGGAAAAGAATCCCAAATCCCATTTGTTTGTATTATTTTAATTACTTATTTCAGTATAGATATTTTAAAAATTTTAGGCGCAAAAAAATTAAGGCCTCTTGTAACAGATGCTAGATTAAAAGCATTAAATCATATCATAGGTTTTTTATTTTTAGGCTTTGGAATATTCCTAATTGTAAAAGGTTTATTCTTTAGTTAGTGTAACATTTTTATTAGTAATAGGTTATAATAATAAACATTACAATCATGACAAAGAACATTAGTTTTCTTTTAATTTTTATTCCATCTATTTTTTTCGCTCAAGAAATTAAAAAAGAGAATTTATCCAAAAGAACTTCATTTTATTGGGATTTCAATAAAACATTGATTCAGTCTACTGGTTCTTATTATGTGGATCAATTAGGCGAAACAGAAGATAATCATGGAAAATGGTTGTATTACGATAAATTTGGGACTCTTGAGGAGGAACGTAATTATTATAGAAGTAAATTAAACGGAAAAGTAATGCTTTTCTATCCCAATGGAAAACCTAAACAAGAAGGGTATTTCAAGATGGACAAACAAGATAGCGTTTATCGAGAATGGTATGAAAATGGAAAATTATCAAAAGAAGGACATTTTAAAGATGATAGATCATTTGGTATTTGGAAATTTTATTATTTGGATGGCCGTGAAAAATCCTATGAAGAAGAAGTAGATAGTGTCAATTATGTTCGTTCTTTTTGGTTGCCTGATTCCCTTCATACTCAAACAATTGTTGATGGTACAGGAGAAATGACAGTTTATCATACTACGGGCACTATCAAAGAATGGTATAATTACACGGAGGGTTTAAGAAATGGTCCATGTGAAGAAAGAAGTGTATATGGCTATAAATTGTTAACAGGTTCATTCAAAAAAGGTAAAATGGATGGAGAATGGAAATATTCATACTATACAGGCGAGACCGAAAAAATCAGCCATTATAAAAATGGTTTATTGGATGGAGAGTACCAATATTTCTACGATAAAAATAGATTACAAGTAAAGGGACAATATTTTGAAGGCCAAAAAATAGGCGAGTGGACTTGGTATACAAATACAGGTTCTTTAGATATGCAAGGTTCGTTTCTTAAAGATAAACAAAATGGTAAATGGACGTATTGGTTCCCAACAGGCAATCAAATTTCATATACTGCAGAATATACAGACGACAAGAAATCAGGTCATTGGGTATACTGGTATCAAAACGGAAAAAAATTCAAAGAAGGTGATTTTGCGAATGATGAAAAAAATGGTCGTTGGAGAACATGGTATGAAAATGAGCAACTTTTAATGGATGGCGTTTATGTAAATGGTAAAGAACAAGGTTTATGGCTAAACTATTGGGACAATGGAATTCTTAAAAACTCTGTAACATTCAAAAATGGATTAATGAATGGAGAATGGAAATCATTTTACCCTTCAGGACATCCAAAAATAACTGGCTTTTATAAAGAAAATTTAAAAACAGGTGAGTGGATCAATTACTATGAAAATGGTCTGCCAAAAGATTTAGTTACTTACAAAGTTTTTAAAGAAAAATCCCAAGTGAAATATGGTGTTATGAAGAATCGTGAAGTCAAAGAAGAAAAGAAACATGGACATTCAGCATCTTATTCAGCAAAAGATTTTAGAAAAACGGAGGAGGGAAATTATAAAAATGGTAAAAAAGATGGAGAGTGGATTGCATATTATCCTGGAGGAAAAATGCCTGCAGTAATCACAAACTACAAAGAAGGTGAATTGGATGGCGTAATGAAACAATACGATCAATCAGGGAATATTACTTCAGAGATTAATTACAAAGATGGCCTAAAACAAGGCAAGTTTTATATTTACAATCAAAAGGGAAAAGTTATAAAAGAGAAAAACTTTGACAAAGGAATGGAAGTTCAAGGAACTGATTTTTCTCCTAGATAATTATAAAATAGAATTAAATAAAAAGCGAATCAAAATATTTTGATTCGCTTTTTTAGTATATAACTAATTATTAAATCTGTAATCTGCTAATCTGCTAATCTGTAATCTGTAATCTGCTAATCTGTAATCTGTAATCTGCCAATCTGCTAATCTGTAATCTGTAATCTGCCAATCTGTAATCTAAATCCTACAAAACAACATTCACAATTCTACCTGGTACAACTATCACCTTTTTAGGATCTTTTCCTTCCAAGTATTTTTTTGCTTCTTCCTTGCTCATCACTTCTTTTTCTACTTCTTGAGCATTCATGGCTAAAGGTAATTCCACCTTGAAACGAACTTTTCCGTTAAATGAAACGGGGTAAGAGAAATTGGATTCAACTAAAACGCTTTCATCAAATGTTGGGAATTTAGCATAACTCAATGTCCCTGCTTCGTTTCCTAATTTCACCCATAATTCTTCACATAAATGCGGCGCATATGAAGAAAGTAAAATTACCAACTCTTGTAAAATAGCTTTGTTGTTACATTTTTGCTCCGTCAATTCATTTACACAAATCATGAAGTTTGAAACTCCTGTATTGAATGAGAAACGCTCTAAATCATCACCAATTTTCTTGATGGTTCTATGTAATGTTTTTAACGATTCTTTTGTCGGTTCGCCAGCAATTAATTCGCCTTCAAACAAACGACATAATTTGCGCAAGAAGTTGTGAACTCCATTGATTCCTTTTGTATCCCAAGGTTTACTTTGTTCCAATGGACCTAAGAACATTTCATACATTCTTAATGTATCAGCTCCGAATTTTTCTACTAATTCGTCAGGCGTTTGAACGTTGAATTTCGATTTCGACATTTTTTCAACTTCATGACCGCAAATGTATGTTCCATCTTCTTCGCAAATGAATTCAGCATTTGCATAATCAGAACGCCATTTTTTAAATGCTTCGATATCTAACTTATCATTATCAACGATTGAAATATCAACGTGTAATGGAATCGTTTCGAAATTCGATTTTAAAGAGTTTGTAACAAATTTATTCGAGTCTTTAATACGGTATACAAAACTACTTCTCCCCAAAATCATTCCTTGGTTGATCATCTTTTTGAAAGGTTCATCGAAATTGATAAATCCTTGATCAAATAAGAATTTTGTCCAGAAACGTGAGTACAATAAGTGACCTGTTCCGTGTTCAGAACCACCAATGTATAAATCTACTTGTCCCCAGTAATCTGCTTGTTTTTTGCTTACAAATTCTGCTTCGTTTTGAGCATCCATGTAGCGTAAGAAATACCAAGAACTTCCTGCCCAACCTGGCATGGTGTTTAATTCCAACGGAAAGATTGTTTCATTGTCAATCAATTCATTGGAAACCACTTTATTTTGAGTAGTATCCCATGCCCATGTTTTAGCATTCCCTAACGGTGGTTGACCATCTGCAGTTGGCAAATAATTTTCTACCTCAGGAAGAATGATTGGTAAATGTTGCGTTTCAATCATTACTGGCAATCCATTTTTGTAATAAACCGGGAAAGGTTCACCCCAATAACGTTGTCTTGAAAACACTGCATCACGCAAACGGTAATTCGTTTTTCCTTTACCAATTTCTTTTGCTTCAATCGCCTCGATTGCTTTTTGCATCGCAACTTTTGCTTCTAATCCGTTTAAAAAATCAGAATTAGCAATTACAGCATCTTTCTCGGTATAAGCTGCTTCAGAAATATCCTTATCAGCGAAAATATTTTTAATTTCTAACTTGAAATGTTTTGCGAAATCCCAATCACGTTGGTCGCCACAAGGAACAGCCATAACAGCACCAGTTCCATAAGAAGCCAAGACGTAATCACCAATCCAAATTTGAACTTTATCTCCTGTAAAAGGGTGAATGGCATAAGCTCCAGTGAATTGTCCCGTAATGTTCTTCACATCTGACTGACGATCACGTTCCGTTTTTAAAGAAGCCGCTTTTTTATAATTTTCAACCGCATCTTTGTATTCAGCTGTTGTAATTTGTTCAACTAAAGGATGTTCTGGTGCTAACACCATAAATGAAACTCCAAAAATAGTATCAGGACGAGTTGTGAAAACTTCAATATGTTGGCTGAGCGAAGTTGATTGTTGGCTGAGCGGAGTCGAAGCCAACACTTCAAATTTTACAGACGCCCCAATCGATTTTCCAATCCAGTTGCGTTGAATATCTTTGATAGAATCTGTCCATTCTACATTTTCTAAACCTTGTATTAAACGTTCAGCATACGCTTTGATACGCATCGACCATTGACGCATTAATTTTTGTTCTACTGGGTGACCACCACGTTCAGAAACACCATTTACAATTTCATCATTTGCTAAAACTGTTCCCAAAGCAGGACACCAGTTTACCCATGAATCAGCTAAATAAGCCAAACGGTATTCTTGAAGAATTGCTTCTTTTTCTTCTTCGTTGAAAGCATTCCATTCAGTTGCAGAAAACGTGTTATTGTAATCAGAACAAGCATTTACTTGCGTATTTCCATTTGCTTCAAATTCAGTAACTAAACCTGAAATTCGCTCAGCTTTATTGCTCGTATTATTGTACCAGCAATCAAATAATTGAATGAAAATCCATTGTGTCCATTTGTAATATTCTGGAGATGAAGTACGTACTTCTCTATCCCAATCAAATGAAAAGCCAACTTTATCCAATTGATCTCTGTAACGAGCAATATTATCTTCAGTCGTAATTACAGGATGTTGACCTGTTTGAATCGCATATTGTTCAGCAGGTAAACCAAATGAATCGTAACCCATAGGATGCAAAACATTATAACCTTGTAAACGTTTGAAACGAGTATAAATATCAGAAGCGATATAACCAAGTGGGTGCCCAACATGTAAACCTGCTCCAGAAGGATAAGGAAACATATCTAATGCATAAAACTTCGGTTTTTCAGATGAATTATCTGTTTTGAATGTTTTATTTTCAGCCCAGAATTTTCTCCATTTTGGTTCGATTTCGCTAAAATTATACTCCATTTTTTTAATGATTTTTTTTGAAAGTGCAAAGTTAGTGAATAATATCGATTTTTCTTAAGGATAACTAATTATAGAACACCATTTTTCGGTTAAAAATTATATCTTTAAACTCATAAATGAGAAAGAAGAGTTTGGGTCGAATATTTTTTTGTTTGGTAATTTTTTTGTTACCTGTACAGTTTATTTTTTCACAACAAAAAGAAGAATATAAATTACAACACGCGATTGAAAAAGAGAAAAGTGAAGCGAAAAAATTTTCTAGATTATTAGCTTTAGGTGAGTTTTATGAAAATCACAACATTTACAAGGCAGACTCTATCTCTCATCTCATCCTAAAAAAAAGTAGAAATTTATCTTCAATAATGAAATTCAAAGCATTATTGTTTTCTCTTAAAATTGCTGAAATACAAGGAAATCAGGAAGATTTTTTCAACGATATTTTGGGTTTAGAACCTTATTTAAAAACTTTAAAATCTGAAGATTATAAATTTGAGGTAAATAAATATTTAGGATATTATTATAGTACAACTTCTGCGTTTGATAAAGGGAAGTATTATTTACAAAATGCTCTAGAAATAGCTAAAAAAAGCAGAAACAATTCGAATGTTTCGGAGTCCTACTCTAAATTAGCTTACAATTACATGCTTGCAAATGCTAAAGATTCAGCATTTTATTTTACAAATCAATCCATTCAATATGCAAGACGTTCTGCAAACAAAAGTATTTTAGCAGAGAGTTTTAATACACAAGCAAGAGTATATGATTTTTTTGGTCAAGTTGAATTAAGTGTTGCTAAGAATTTAATTAGTTTGCAACTTGCCTCAGAAGCTGGTGATTTAGCGAAAATGTCAAGAATTTCAAGGGAATTAGGAAAATCTCAACATGCGATCTTTAATTTAAGAGATGCCGAACAATTTTTCAAGAAATCGTTTGATTATGCAAAACAAATTTTTGATCAACGCCAAATGGCACTTGCATTGATTAATCTTGGTACTGTATACAAAGACAAAAAATTATACGATAGAGCAATTTCTGCTAATCTAGATGGGATTAAATTGCTTGCGATATTAAAAGACAATAATGGTTTAGGAGAAGCGCATGATAATTTAGGAATGGTTTATAGTGATTTTAAGAAATATGATTTAGCCGCTTCAAATTTTAATCAAGCATTGGTGCATTATGAAACAACTGGGAACAGAGAAAAAATCGCAGGTGTTTATCACAATGTAGGGATTGTATTTTTAATGAAGAAAAAGTATCAATTGGCTCTTAATTATTTAAATCATTCAATTGAAATAAGACAACAGTTTGGCGCTAAAAGTTTGATTTATCCTACTTATCGCGTAATATCTGAAGTGTATTCAAAATTAGGAAATGAAAAACAATCTTATACTTATTTAAAAAAATACATTGATTTTGTAGACAGTAATACA
>CALPVI020000097.1 GCA_943326975.2 Actinomyces viscosus
ATGTATAATTTAACCACATTCAAAACCATTCTTGCGAGGAAGAATATCACGAAAATGATAATCACATGAAAGAAAGTAAGCGTGAATTTTTTTGAGGCAATGATTTTAAAGTTCAATAAATCGGATAGTGATACATCTTCATTGTTGAAATTGAAACTCCAAACACCAATGTAAACAGCTAATATATAAACACTTTGACTAATTAGTCTGAGCCAAGTTGTACGTTGGCCTTCCATTCGAATATTGGCTTGTTTTAAATAGCGTTTAAGCAGTTTGTGAATTACTCTTCTTAATGCCATAGCCGAAAGTACAATGAGCGAGATGAAAATAATATTCCATAAACAAACATTGTAAGGTCCTAATTTAAAAAGTGTTGCGCTTAACATATATTTTTAGCCTATAATTCGTCCTAATTTAGTTGAAATTAATCTTTTTACATTATCCAAAGCAATCTTTTCAGATAATAAATCCATTAATTTTTCATCATTAGAAAGAGTATCTTCGCTGAGAAGTTCTTTTTCTATTTCTTCTATTCTAGTTTCTATTTTCCCAATCTTGAAATTGTAGATTGTATAAATAATATTTTTTTGAAGATTGTCTAATTCGGTATTTGTATAAATGTTATGTTTTCTTAACCAATTCGGACTTATTTCATTCATTTCAGTTTCGATATCGGTAACAAAACGAACGATTTCTTCATCCTCTAATTTTAAGAAATAACTTGATTTATAGAATGTATTTTGAGCCAAACCTTCAAGAATGATTTGATGCAAACGATTGTAAAGTGGCGTAGAAAATGTAAGTTCGTCTTTTTCTAATTCATGACAAATTAACTCAACAACACTGGTTGATACTTGAATTGATTGCCCATGTTCATCCAATTGCTCAGTTGTAGTTTCATATTGACCAAATTTGATCATAATTCGAATCAACTCAAATTCTTTTCCATCGGTTTTAACTACTTTTTTGAAAGCAGTACTTGGTTGGTTAGTATGGTCTACAAATTCTTGTTCAGTTGGTGTATCCCTGATTTCTGGTTCGTTATGCTGTTTTGCTAAAACATTTTTACGTACTTTATTTAACTCATTCGTGACAATCTGTTCACTTAAATCAAAACGTTTTGATATGTCTTGAAGATAAATTGTACGCGTGATTTGATCTGGAATCAATGAAACGGAATGCACCACTTCTCGTATTAATTCAGCTCGTTTAATTGGATCATTACCACCATCTTTTAATAATATATCTGTTTTAAAAGATACAAAATCTTGAGTGTGCGTTTTGATGTAATCTTCTAACTCAGTAGTGCTTGCTTTTTTTGAATAAGAATCAGGATCTTCGCCTTCAGGGAAAAGAACAACTTTTACATTCATTCCTTCTTGAAGGATTAAATCGATTCCTCTGAACGAAGCTTTTATTCCAGCAGCATCACCGTCATATAGAATAGTAATATTTTGGGTATATCTTCGGATTAATTTTATTTGATCTTTGGTAAGAGAAGTTCCTGAAGATGCTACAACATTCTGAATACCTGCTTGGTACATGCTGATTACATCGGTGTATCCCTCACAAAGAAAGCAATTGTCATACTTGATAATATCACCTTTAGAGAAATACAACCCATATAAAATTTCACTTTTATTGTAGATGATACTTTCAGGAGAATTGAAGTACTTTGCAATTTTTTTATCGGTAATAAGTGTTCTACCTCCAAACCCCAAAGTTCTGCCTGATACTCCATGAATAGGAAACATTACACGACCTCTGAAAAAGTCAAATTGACGATCCTCTTTCGACTTTACAAGTCCAACTTTTTCTAAATATTCAAGTTTGTATCCTTTCGCTAAAGCAGCTTTGGTAAAATCATTTCCAGTATTAAGGCAATAGCCTAGTTGAAACTTTTTGATGATGTCTAAACGAAATCCACGTTCTTCAAAATAAGATACAGCAATTGCATTTCCTTCTTCAGTTTCATGCATGGATTTCATGAAGTAATCTTTCGCGAATTCGTTTATGATGTGCAAACTTTCTCGCTCAGTAATTGCTTCTAATTCTTCTTTTGTTGCAGGGGCTTCTTCAGGAAGTTGAATTCCGTATTTATCGGCTAACCATTTTAATGCTTCAGGATAAGAAAAATGCTCTTTTTCCATTAAAAAAGAAACAACATTTCCACCTTTACTGGTAGAGAAGCATTTGAAAATTTGTTTTGCTGGAGAAACCATAAAAGAAGGTGATTTCTCGTCGGTAAAAGGACTTAAACCTTTTAAGTTTGAACCAGCTCTTTTTAAGTTTACAAATTCCCCAATAACTTCCTCTATACGAGCAGTCTGAATGATTTCATCAACGATATGTGGAGGAATTTTAGCCATTTTTATTCAGCAGGTTGTCCGTAATCTTTTGTGGTTGCAAGTTTTCCTTTTTCATCAAAAAATTCCCAAATACCAATCATTTTGTCATTGTGATATTCACCCACATAATGAATTGCACCGGTAGGATATTTTACAATTGAATGTCCTTCACGTTTTCCATTTTCGTAGAAGCAAATTGACATTTCTTCACCATTTTCGGCTAAAAAGACCCATTTACCTTCTCTCGCATTATTGTCACCAACAGGACCAGTTATTTTAATGTGTTTTTTTCCAGGATAAAATTCTTTGTAGATACCATCTTTGATTTCAATTAGGTTTTCTACTTGTTCTTTTTTAGGTGCTTTTTCTTCTTGTTCTGAACATGCAAAGGCAATCAGCAATAAACTAATGATATAAATGTATTTCATAAAAATGTATTTATTTTTCTCTTTGAGTTGAATATTCAACTAATCCAATTAATGCTTGTTTCGCAATAGAATCAGGTATATCCTTTAATAATTCCAATGCTTGATTTTGTAGTTCTAGCATTCGTTTGTGTGCATAAACAATTCCTCCATTTTCAATAACAAGTTGAATTGCTCGTTGCACTTTTTTTGGATCTTCATTATGATTTTTAACGATATTGATAATTTCTTTTTTGATCGGTTTATCACAAACAGAAAGCGTGTAGATAAGCGGTAAAGTCATTTTTCTTTCACGTATATCTAAACCAGTTGGTTTCCCAATATTTCCTGGAGTACCATAGTCAAAAATGTCATCTTTGATTTGAAAAGCCAAACCAACTAATTCGCCAAATTGACGCATATTAGCTGCTTGATCTTCTCTATCAACAGATACTGCTGCGGCTTCACAAACTGTTGCAATTAGAGATGCTGTTTTTTGTCTAATTACTTCAAAATAAACTTCTTCAGTAATGTCTAAATTTCTTGCTTTTTCAATTTGTAAAAGTTCACCTTCACTCATTTCTCTTACAGCACGCGCAACAATTCCTAAAAGGCGTGTATTGTTTTTTTCGATTGAAAGAAGTAATACACGAGAAAGCATGTAATCTCCAACAAGAACTGCGATTTTATTTTTCCAAAGTGCATTCACTGAAAAGAAACCCCTTCTTTCATTTGCATCATCTACAACGTCATCATGAACTAAAGTTGCTGTATGTAAAAGTTCTACTAATGAAGATGCAGTATAGGTATTGTCATTTATTGTTCCAAGCATTTTAGCTGTAAGAAACAAAAACATTGGTCGTACTTGTTTTCCTTTACGCTTTATGATATAATGGGTTATTTTGTCTAATAAAGGAACTTTTGACTTCATGCTATTGCGAAAACGAACTTCAAATTCATTCATTTCAGCTTCAATAGGAGCCATTATTTCCTTTACATCCATCATAAGTACAAATATAATAGATTAAAATGTAGAAACATTTATTTTTAAATTAGATTTATGTTAAAAAAACAAATATTCTTATCTCACTCATTTACCAAGGCAAATAAATAGAAGAAGGTTATTCTTTTTCTAAATTTTCTAAATGATTCCAGAATTCAGGATAGCTTTTTCCTACTGATTCGGCACCTTCAATTTCAACTGTTGATTCAGCGAGAAGTCCTGCAATTGCTAAACACATAGCGATGCGATGATCATTGTGTGAATTAACATTTCCACCTTCAATATAATCCTTGCCGTAGATGTGCATGGTGTTTTCATCTAATATAATTGTTACACCTAATTTTTCAAATTCTTGTTGGAGTGCAATTCCTCGATTACTTTCTTTGTGTGCTAATCGATTGACTCCTATTATTTCAGATTTTCCATCACACAATGCTGCAAAAGTTACCAATGCAGGAAATAAATCAGGGCAATTAGTTGCATCAAATCGAAAAGGCTTTCTGTGTTTCCCTTTTATCTTTAATTTTTTATCGATAAATTCAATTGTGCAATTTGCTGCTTCAAATGCTTTTAAGATTTGTTTATCAGCTTGATAACTTGCTAATGTCAAACCGGTTAATTCAATATCTAATCCTAGAGCAGATGCGACTAACCAGTAACTTGCTGAACTCCAATCACTCTCAATTGTGTAAGTGCAAGAGATATAACGTTGTTTACCTCCCACGATGAAATTTTCAAAATTTTGGTGTTGAATATTGATTCCAAATTTCAAAAGTGTATTCAACGTCATTTCAACGTATGGTAGACTATTTAATTCATTTACAGTTATATATGTGTCGCTCTGACTTATTGGTAATCCCATTAACAATCCAGATAAATATTGCGAACTATCTTTTCCTGATATTTCGATGTTTCCTCCAGTGACAGGTCCTTGAATTTCAATCGGTAAAAAACCATTATTTGAAGTCACTTTTACTCCAATTTGAGGAAGTGTATTTTCAAAAAATAGCATGGGTCTAGTTAAAATTGAACCCTTACCAATTATTTTATAAGTTCCTGATTGAGTTGCACATACATTGGTAATTAATCGACATCCTAAACCACTTTCAATGATGTCAATTTCCGCATTTTGAGGGAAGTTTTGAATACCTTTTATCAAATATTTAGTATCTTCTATTTGTTCAACTTTAGCACCAAGAGTTTGAATAGATTGAAGCATTCCAAATTCATCTAAACTTTTTCCAACGTTAATCAAAGTACTTTCCCCTTTAGCCAAAGCAGCTGCCAAAATCGCTCTTTGTGAATCGCTTTTCGATGAAGGTATATGAATAATACCTTTTCTTTTTCCGGGGATAATTATCTTTTTCATCGTGAAAATTTAAACCAATTTATTCTATTTTTTGTTCATTACTTTCGTCTGGTGACGTATTGATTCTAAATGCATTGCGTCCATTATTTGACGGATAAAATGAGATGATAATTTATAATCATCCGCTTTATCTATTCTGGAATGGATAATGTTCTTCCAATGGTTTTGTTGTAGAATAGTGATGTTATTTTCACGTTTAAATTTTCCAACTTCTTCACTTAAAACCATACGAGCAGCTAGTAAATCAAATAATCGATCATCTAAAGAAGTGATTTTATCTCTTAAATCAGCTAAAATATCTAAATTACAACCACTTACATCATCTGAACGAAGGATTAATTGACCAATGATTTCTTTCAATCTTTCTGGCGTTACTTGTTGCGCAGCGTCTGACCATGCTTCGTCTGGATTAGGGTGAGTTTCAATCATTAATCCCTCGAAATTTAAATCCAGCGCTTTTTGAGAAACTTCTAATAATAAATTTCTATTTCCAGTGATATGACTTGGATCACAGATGATTGGTAAATTTGGAAGTCTTTCTCTCAATCCGATTGGCATTTCCCAAGTAGGTACATTTCTGTATTTCGGATGTTTATAAATGGAGAAACCTCTGTGAATAGCTGCTAAATCTGTAATTCCAGCTTTTTCAAAACGTTCAAAAGCTCCAATCCATAATTCTAAATCTGGATTAACAGGATTTTTAATCAAAACTGGAATTTTAACACCTTGAAGCGCATCTGCAATTTCTTGAACCGCGAATGGATTAACTGTTGTTCTTGCTCCAATCCAAAGAATATCAACACCTGCTTTTAATGATTGTTCAACATGTAGTTTATTCGCAACTTCTGTAGCTACGGGTAAATTTGTTTCTTTTCCCGCTTCGATCAACCATGCTAATGCTTCTTCACCAACACCTTCAAATGAATCAGGTCTTGTTCTCGGTTTCCAAATGCCTGCTCTAAGCACATCAGCGTTTCCATTTTTAGCGATTTCTTTGCATACACCAATTAATTGTTCAGGTGTTTCAGCACTGCATGGTCCAGTAATTAAAAATGGACGTTTAGCTTCTTTTATTAACGATTGTAAATTCATAATTTATTTAATTTTTTTCTGATTCAACTCTATTTTTTCATTCAAATGAATCTTGAAAATACATGTTGAAACAAATAAAAAACCCGTTTCAACAATAAGTACAAAACGGGTTCAAATCTATTTATAGCATTTTCCGAATGCACTTACTGAGTAATGTACCACCACCAAAATAGTTGAGTCGAAAAATTCATATTGTTTTAATTTTGAGTACAAAGAACAAAAAAAAAAATGAAAGAAGTTTTGTTTTAATCAAATTAATTTTTAAACCTTTGTCCCAATGAAAATGAAATATACAAATACAAATTTTTGGTGGCGCTCAACGATTAGTTGGTGTGCTTGGCGTTAATTTGTAAATTCTAATATTATTTCAAACGGCTTGTCACACGACAGGCCTTTTTTTTTCACTTCACTTTTAGTTTATCATGATTTATTCAAAAATTACTCCGTTCAATGCGGACGTATATACTCCCGTAGAATTGTATTTATCTCTACGAAACCATTACAGAAAAACTTGCTTGTTGGAAAGCAATGAGTATCAATCCAGAACAAA
>CALPVI020000098.1 GCA_943326975.2 Actinomyces viscosus
CCAAGAAATTTCAGTTTATGAAACAATTATTTCATCTAAAAAAATAAGCAGTTGTGACGCTTATATTTTCACTAGTCCCTCCAATGCTAAAGGTTTTTTGTTTGCAAATCAAATAACTGAAAATAAATCAGTTATAAGCTGGGGAACAAGTACTAAACAATTTCTTGAAGAGAATTTAATTACTGTAAATTTTACCCTTACTACTGCTTCCTTTTCAGAATTAATTCAAACTCTGAGGCAACTGAATTTTTAATGGCACGTTAGGATATTAACAAATTGAAAAATTCTAGATCTTTTCATTTGTTTAAAATTTAAAACGAAAAGCTATGAAAACGTATTTTATAAAATCTTTAATTATATGCTGCATTACGCTGATAAATTGGTCTGCAAATGCTCAAAACAATAGTCTGATGAGCATTACGAATGCTCCATATACAGATACAGAAAATGGTGCTGCCACTTTTGATTATATTTCAGCAAATGCAGTCTCTTGGACTTGGTATCGAATAATTGATAATGCTGAAATTTTTAGTAGAGCGGATGATTTATCAAATATTGCAGGTGCAACATATAGCCCAGCAAGAGTTGGAAAATATGTTTTAAAATATGTGACGGCAGCAAACACTTTTGGAGTTATACATTTTGATATCGATATTAAAGATTCAAATCCATGCCCAAATGGACCAACAAATCTAAATCAGGTAATCTATTATGCTCCTAATGCAGCCCAAATTCAAAATGTTGTTTCGTACGATTATTTTTTAAATACATCTCCTCAAGGAACATATCCATTTACCTATCAGTGGGTATTTGTTTCTAATAACCAAACATGGTTGAATATTACAACTAATCAAAATGGTATAAATAACTTTGGTCTAACAAGAACAGCCTATGTGGTTATTACTGATGCAAATGGTTGTACAGCTGTGGTAAAAAATGAAATTTCGAACTACAATCCTCCGATAGATACGACTATATACACTGTAGCCTCAGGTGGAAATAATACAACTAATGATTGTTCGAAAAGTAATCTAAGCTTAAAAGTAAATTACATAATGACAGATTCATTAGCTTATTCTGGAAGAATCGAAGCTCATGGAAGTGGTGGTGCAAAACCATATCAATACAGTTTAAATTCTATGACCTATTCTGACGATTCAGTATTTTTAAATATCGACCAATATTGTTATACTTTAAAAATTAAAGACAATTTAGGCTGTGAAAAAGATACATTTTTAATGATAAATATGAATAGGCCTATAAATAGTAATCCATGTGATAGTGTAAAATTTGTAGCTAGTTCTTTTTCAATTGAAGCGACAGATTCTATTCAATGTAATGGTTCTATTTCTATTAAAGTAAGTGGAGGAACTTTACCTTATGTTACAAATTTTGATAATCAAACAAAATTTAATGATTCTACAAAAATTGAAAACTTATGTGCAGGTAATTATGTTGTACAAATAATAGATTCAAAAGGATGTACAGGTTTTATCGGTGATAGTGTAAATATTGGAATTCCTAAAAACGCTTTTGCAAATTTAAAAAACGAATTAGAAGAAAATAGTTTAATCAATGTTTATCCTAATCCATTTTCAAATGAAATAAATGTTTTTTCAACTTCAAGTGATTTGAAATCATTAAAAATTACTGATCTAAATGGAAAAGTATTAATTGAAAATGAATATTTTTCAGAAACTTACAAACTTAATTCTTCAACTTTAGATAATGGTGTTTATTTAATAACAATAACTGAAAAAGATAAAACGATTTCGAAAAAAATAATAAAACAATAATTTAAGTGAAAAGTAAACGAAAAAGGGGTACTAAGACTCCTTTTTTTGTTTGCTTAAATTCGTGATTGCTAGAATTTTGTTAAACAAATATTTTTTTTATAATTTTGAATTAACTTAATAAAAATTCTATTTATGAAAAAAGTATTACAAAAATGTTCGTTTTTGGCATTTTGTGTGCTACTAAGTTTTGGTCTTAAAGCCCAAAATATAGTCGTCACTTTTCCTGCAACGGACACTGTAAACTGTAATGGACTAGCAAAAATTGACTCTACAGTTTTCAATGCAACGAGTTGGTATTGGACAAATAGTTCATCTACTGTCATCCAACAAGGTGGTAAGCAAGTTAATAACTTATGTCCTGGTACATATAAGTTAAATTATACGAATGCTAACAACCAACTAGTAAATTTTCCATTCTCTATTGGATTCAACAATCAGACAAATCCTTGTGCAACATTAGGTGGAAACTTACAGACTAAAAATCACAATACAAAACAAGGAACACCAAATTGTAATGGTGGTGCAGCAATAATGCCTTTTGGAGGAACTACTCCTTATTCATTTGAATGGAAAAATTCTACTAATACAATAATTGCAACGACTGATACTTTAAAAAATGTATGTGCTGGAACATATATTTTAACTTTAAAAGATAAAAATAATTGTATTAAAACCTTTACAGCTGTAGTTAATATAGATACTACAACATCGACAAACGGCGGTGGAACTCCTAACTGTAACTTATCTTTAAACCCTACTGCTGTTCCTAACTCTTCAACTACTGCTTGTAATGGTGAAGTGAATGTTACGGTTACTGGTGGTAAAGCTCCTTATCAATTTACTTGGAAAGATTCTTTGGGTAATATCAAAGGATATATGCCGCATTTAACTGGTTTATGTACTAACAAATACTTCATTACTGTTAAAGATTCTAATAACTGTACAAATACTGTTTGGACTTACGTTGGTAATGGAAATGGTGGTAACAACGGTGGTGGTTCAACTAATCCTTGTGCTAATTTTGGAGCTTATGCAGCTACAAAAGCACATAATCCTTCTATAAGTGCAAATTGTAACGGTGCAATTAAAATTAATTTACAAGGTGGTGCTGCACCATTTACTTTTGTTTGGAAAGATTCAAAAGGTGCTTCTATCCAAGCAAATGACTCATTAACAAATGCTTGTGCTGGTTCTTATACAATTACAGTATCTGATTCTAATAATTGTGTAAAAACAATCACTGCTATTGTTGCAATAGATTCAACAGTTAATAATCCAAATGATCCATGTGCTTCATTAAATGGTTTCGTAGTATCCAAACCGCATGAATTACGTCCTGGTCAATCAAGCTGTAATGGTGGCGCTACTGTGAATGTACAAGGTGGTTCTGCTCCATTTACATTCGAATGGAAAAATACAGCTGGTGCAATTATTTTTACAGGAGATACAATTAAAGATATCTGTAATGGAAATTACACTGTTAAAGTAAAAGATTCTAAAGGTTGTAACAAATTATTCTCTTTGGTAATTGGCATTGATTCATCTGCTTTAGCAGTATGTAATTCGTTTGTAGGAACGGTAGTTACTAAGCCTCATAATCCTAAGCAAGGAACTACAGGATGTAATGGTGGTGCTGCAGTGAATATTACTGGTGGTCAAGCTCCTTATCATTTTGAATGGAGACAATTTGCAGGTGGTACTGTAATTGCTTCTGTTGATACATTGAAAAATGTTTGTCCTGGAACTTACTATGCAACAGTTAGAGACAACCAAGGTTGTGCTAAATTATTTACAGCTATTGTAAAACAAGATACTTCCGTAATCGTTGACCCATGTGCATCATTCAATGGAACATTTTCTGTAAAAGCACATAATAGTAAACAAGGTACAAATTGTAATGGTGGGGCTGCTGTAAAAATAAATGGCGGTGTTGGTCCATTCCAAATTATTTGGTCTGCAACCCAAACATTGTCAAATCCTTTATCTACTTTAGATTCATTGAAAAATGTATGTTCAGGTAACTACTTTGTTAAAATTTCAGATTCAAAAGGATGTAACAAAATTTTATCTGTTTTCATTCCTAATGATACAACTTCAGTTCCAAATACAAACTGTGCAGGTTTTGATGCAACAATTGTAACAAAAGCACACAATACAAAACAAGGAACTGCTTCATGTAATGGTGGTGCTGCTGTTAAACCAATTGGTGGACAAGCTCCTTACACATACATTTGGAAACAAACAGCTGCAAGTGCAAATGCATTATCTACAACAGATACATTGAAAAATGTATGTTCAGGTAATTACTTTGTAACTGTTAAAGACGGAAAAGGATGTATCAAAACATTATCTGCTTTTGTAGGATTAGATACTACTTTAGCTCCTAATTATGATCCATGTTTAAATTCTAAGTTAACAACTACTTTTACTAAAATCAATACAAAAAGTTTAAGTGCTTGTGATGGTAATGCTACAATCTTTGTTAAATCTGGTAATGCACCATTCATTTTTGATTGGAAAGATGCAGTTGGTAACAAAATTGGAACAAGTAACCAATTAAATGGATTATGTCCTGGAAACTACTCATTCGCAGTAACTGAAAAAGGTGGATGTACAAGAGTAACTAACTTCTCAATTGCGTACGATTCAGTTGTAGCTAATCCATGTGCTAACTTTGGTGGAAATGTAAATACAAAACCAAATGTTGCTGTAGCACCAAACTGTAATGGTGAATTAGTTGCTGTTCAATTTGGAGGAAAAGCTCCGTTTACATATGAATGGAGACAAACCTCTGCAGGTGCAATTTTAGCAACAAAAGACACATTGAAAAATGCATGTTCTGGAAACTATTTTGTAACAATAAAAGATGCTAATAATTGTATCAAAACATTAAATGGTATGATTATCAATGGAACAGTTGCAAACACTAATGCATGTGCTAATTCTACAATTACAGCAACAGTGTTCACAACTCCTTCATCAAGTGCTGCTATTTGTAACGGAACTGCTTCTATAACAGTCGCAGGTGGTGTTGCTCCATTTACTTTTGAATGGAAAAACATTTATGGAGGTACAATTGGGAACAAACCACAGGTTGGAGGATTATGTGCTGGAAACTACGTAGCTACTGTAAAAGATAGTACAGGTTGTATGAAATCTTTCACAACTACCGTATTAAATGATACTACAAAGATTATTGATCCATGTGCAAACACAACTTTAAAAGCAAATGTTGCTTGGATACCAAATACAGATTCTATTAATTGTAATGGTTTTGCTCAAGTAAAAGGTATTGGTGGTAAAACTCCTTATATTTTCTCTTGGTCAAATGCAACTGGAAATAACATTGGGAATACAGATAAAGTAACTGGTTTATGCGCTGGTGGTTATTCAGTATCAGTAACGGATGCTAATGGATGTAAAAACATAGTGAATGGATTTATTTTCCAAGATACAACAAAGAAAGTTAACCCTTGTGCAGACTTAAAAGGGTATGTAACTGTTAAACCTAGTACATTTAACTGTAATGGTTCATTAAGTGCTTTTGTTCCATCTACAATAACTATTGGAAGCTCTTTTGCATGGTATAACGCTGTGGGAGATAGCATTTCAACTACTTCAACTATTAATAACTTGTGCCCAGGTAACTATGCAGTGGTGATTAAATTTGCTAATGGGTGTGTGAAAACAATTAATAACTATGTATTTAATGATAGTATTATTAATGTAAATCCATGTATTAATTCTGATTTAAAAGCTTCTTTAGATGTAATACCAACAGGTCCAAATTGTACAGGGGCTGCTAAAGTAATGGCTACTGGAGGTTATGGTAAATATTCTATTACATGGTCTAAAGGAACTCAAAATGCAGCAGGTGGTTTAGATTTTACAATCACGAATTTATGTCAAGGTGTAATAGATGTAACTGTAAAAGATTCTTCAGGTTGTATCGTTAAAGCTTCGGGATACATTCCTGTAGCAATTGATACGATTAAACCATTAAATGGATATGTTACAACTGCTAATACTTCTAAAGATTCTTTATGTGATGGTAAAGCTTCAGTTGTAGCATTTGGAGGAAAACCACCGTACTACTTCAACTTTGATAATGGAGATACAAACTCTATCGATTTTGGATTATGTGCAGGTTTACACCATGTTAAAATAAAAGATTCAAGAGGTGATTCATTAAAATTAGATTTTGTTATAGCTGCGCCAGCATTTGTTTATACTACTTCTACTTTAGCGGATTCAACTATTACTGGAAGTGTTTTCAGTGATCCTGTGAATAATTGTGTGATTAATTATAACGAAATCGATTCTGCTTACATAACTGATGTTACATTCATTACGAATACTACTGCAAATGTTACATGGACGGTTGTTTATGCAAACGATTCAATCATTACGTTACATACACAATATGATGTGTTATATAATGCAGCGGGTGTATTCTCGTTTAATTTACAATTATTCTGTCCAACAAAAGCTGTTGGTCATTATGTAAATGCTACAGATAATTATTACATCGCAAAATCTACTTTAGGGTTAACAAATGTTTCAATAGATAAAGCGTTCTTGGTATATCCAAACCCTTTCAATGAAGCATTAAACATTAACTTACCGAAAGATATTCATTCAACTGTTGTGATTACAGATGTTTTAGGAAAAGTTGTTTACACAAATAATTATACTTCTAAAAATATCTCAATCAATGTAAATCATTTGAATGCAGGTCAATATTTTTTAACTGTTTCTAATGACTTAGGAACTAGTACTCAAAAAATTGTGAAATAATATTTCACTATAAACTACAAAGAATCCCTCAAGAATTATTTTTCTTGGGGGATTTTTTATTTTATGAACTTTTAACGAAACAATTCTTAGATAATCTCAAAGCAGCAAACAAAGTATTCATCAGATTGATTACCTTTGTATTTATGGATTATGCAATTGAATTACGTTTTC
>CALPVI020000099.1 GCA_943326975.2 Actinomyces viscosus
CTAATTCGGGTGAATATTCTTTTTCTATTCCAAGAGATAAAAGTACAGGTTATACAATCAAAATAATTAAAAGCAATTATTTTGAATTAAGTGAATCAATCAACTTTAGTGATTTAAGCACAACTAAAGACAATATTTACAACTATAGTGCATCTGCAAAATCTTGGGTTCGTCTTCATTTTCTCCACAGCTCTGGCACATCTAGTGATGAGCTTCAATACACAAAACAAAAAGGGAAAACAGATTGTGTTGAATGTTGCTCAAAAAACATGAACCGTATTTATGGGTTAGTGGACACATCTATTTATTGTCCAAACGATGGTAATACAAAATATTCTTATTTATATTCTTTCATTGGCACTTCAAATACTGGTATTAAAGAAATCACAACAATTCCATTTGATACTGTTGAATTATTATTGAATTACTAAAAAAATGAAAAAAGCAGATTAAATTTAATTAACCTGCTTTTTTAAATATAAATTTTAATTATTCTATTTTATTCTTCATCTAAGACATCCCTTAACTTAGAACGTAGTTGTCTGTTATAAGTCTCCATAATGTATTTAAAGTAATTTGGAGTACTTTTTGAAATACATTTCGTATACTGTTTCAATCGATGTTCAACATGCTCTTGAAGTGCTTCAAGTAATTCTAAACCATCATAAATATCAGTGGAGGATTCTCTGATAACTTCAAAATGATTTTCTAAAGATAAATCTACTGCATCTTTTCCTTTTTTACCAGCATCCAAACATTCATAATAAACATCTTTTAAATTAAATGCCTCTAATTTCTCAGTCGCAATTCTATCTTTAATATTTCTTGGATATTCAAATTCAACTTCAAATTCTAAATCATCTAATTCAGACAATCTAGATTCCAAAAAGCGATCTGGAAAACGAAATGCATCTTGCCAATTCAAATAATCTTGCCAATAACCAAAACGCCTAACGTTATTACCTAAATCAATTAATTTAAAAGAACTTTTATTCGGAAGTTTACGAGATCCACGACCAATCATTTGATGATATAAAGTCAATGATCTTGTTGCTCGATTTAAAATAATTGTTTGAACAGTTGGCTCATCAAATCCAGTTGTCAAGATGCCAACAGATGTCAAGATTGCATCAGGCGTATTTTTAAACCAAGACAAAACATCTTTTCTATCTTTATCACTAAAAGTTGAATCTAAGTGCCTAATTTTAAACCCCCTTTTCTTAAATGTTTCTTCAACACGTAAAGAAGTTTCAATACCTGAATTAAAAATTAATGTTTTTTCACCAATAGCAACCTCTTCATAAGCAAATAATAATTTCTCTTGCATGAAATAATTTCCATAAACAGAATCAGAACTATTAACTGTAAAATCCCCATTAGAACCTATTTTCAACCCATGTAAATTCACATCATACGTAAACGTTTCTGCATCAGAAAGATATCCCTTCTCAATTAAAGACATAATACTTTCGCCAACAATTAATTTATTGTAATTATCATTCAGCGGTAATGCACGATTACTACTCAAAGGAGTAGCTGTTACACCTAGTATATTTACGTCATTATAGAATTGAAAAATCTTTCTAAAACTATTATAGTGCGCTTCATCGACAATGACTAATCCAATACCTTCCAAAAAGTTCTCATTTTCTTGTAATCGATTGTTCAACGTTTCTACCATTGCAATGTAGCAATGAAAATCATCTTGATTTTTAATCGCTTTTACGTCACTGTTAATAACCATATTATTAACACCGATACCATTTAATTGTTTGGAAGTTTGAACAGAAAGTTCTATTCGATGAGTAAGAATCAATACTTTTTCGTTCCATCTGCTGATAAACTCTTTTGTTATTTCTGAAAAAATAACCGTTTTACCGCCACCCGTAGGCAACTGAAACAACAGATTAAAATTCTTACCATTTTTTTCAAGTTCTGACAAAATGGATTCCACTGTCGATCGTTGAAATGGATATAATTGTTTTACTTCGTATTCAGTTTCTGTTTCGAGCATTGTTACTTTGAAAAATGGGGTACAAAAGTACGTCCTTTTATTCGAAATTCAAAATCATTTCAAATCTGCTAAACGAATTCAAAAATTGTTTATTCATAGAATTGATTGAATAATTAAAGATAAACTACCTTAACTATCATATTATAAAGTAATTGATAAAATTAAAGTATAATTATTTTTATTTAAAATATTCAAAAAATAATTGATTAAATCAGTTAGTCTTAATCAATAAATTCATAAAAAAAAGGAATAGTTTAAGTTAAAACAAACGAATAAATACCTACTAAATTAAAGTAAAAGGTTTTTCCATTTTTTGTTCGTGTTAGCTTATAAAATACTTACTTTTGTCAACACGAAATATAAAATTAAAACTCATGGATACAATCGAAAAAGTAAAATGCCTAATTATTGGCTCTGGACCAGCAGGATATACTGCAGCAATTTATGCAGCTCGTGCTGAAATGAAACCCGTTTTATACCAAGGAATGCAACCTGGTGGACAGTTAACTACTACAAATGAAGTAGAAAATTTCCCAGGATACCCTCAAGGAATTACAGGGCCAGAAATGATGTTAGAATTAGAAGCCCAAGCAAAAAGATTCGAAGCAGATATTCGTTTTGGATTTATTGATAAAGTTGACTTTTCAGGACCAATTCACAAATGTTGGACAGAAGATGGAAAAGAAATTCATGCTGAATCAATCATTATTTCTACAGGTGCTTCGGCTAAATATTTAGGTTTAGACAGTGAACAAAAATTCCTTTTAAGTGGAGGAGGGGTTTCTGCTTGTGCTGTTTGTGATGGTTTCTTTTATAGAGGTCAAGAAACAGTTATCGTTGGTGCTGGAGATTCTGCATGTGAAGAAGCTCATTACTTATCTAAATTATGTACGAAAGTAACAATGTTAGTTCGTAAAGAAGAATTTAGAGCGTCTAAAATCATGGCTGATCGTGTTAAAAAGACACCAAATATTGAAATTTTATTCAATACAGATACTGTTGAAGTTTTAGGTGATGATCTTGTAACTGGAGTAAAAGTGAAAAACTCTGTTACTAATGAAGAAAAAGTAATTCCATGTACTGGTTTTTTTGTTGCAATCGGACACAAGCCTAATACTGATATTTTCAAAGATTACATAGAACTAGATGAAACTGGTTATATTAAATACGCTCAACCAGGAACTTCTTTAACAAATGTACCCGGAGTTTTCGTAGCTGGTGATGCTGCTGATAAACGTTACCGTCAAGCAATCACTGCTGCAGGAACAGGCTGTATGGCTGCATTAGATGCTGAAAAATATTTAGCTTCGCAAGAGCATTAAGAATTTAGGTTGAGACTAAGATTGAGATTTAATTAAGTTTATAATAATATAGGTTAGAGGCTATTCAGATATTGGATAGTCTCTTTTTTTTACAAAAGGAAATAGACTTCTACTAACCAAATTGGAAGAATAAGAGAATGTATTAATCTGTATTTTTGATATTTGAATCTTCTAAAAGTTTCTACAAATACAACTATCAAGATGATTAAAAAGAAAAATTGTTGGGTAATTTTCGAAAATTCACCAACTATATACTCTACTAAATTTTCGATTGGAATACAAAAAACTGTCAAAACTAAAACAGTCGAAAAATTACCTAAAACATTGAAATAAAAAACTTTATCACCTTTAACAAAAAGTAAATATTCAATAAAATTTAAGCCAATTAACTGAAACAAAAAATAAACTGACAGATAATTGACTGTACTTGAATTGAATTTTGAAAAATAAAATGACCAACTTATAATAAATAAAAATTGAGACATAAGAAGATAAACAAATCTATATTTCAAATTAAAATCAGGAACACATGAATCAGATTTGTGCATATTTGGCAGTATGATTTTACGATTATATGCAATTAAGCAATAAAACCTCTTTAAGAACCAATAAATAGGTTTCAAATTAAGTATTGAATTTAAAAAGGGGAGACGTAAGGTTACTAATTTTAAAATACTATCAACTCCATAAATTACTTCACCAGATTGAATATTCACTAAAGCAATTTCATTACAAGCCCTTTTTTTATCGATCAATATGCAGGTTTCTTCTGTAGCGGATTGATATCCTTCTAAACTTTTTTCATCAATAAATCCAGTTGATTCAAAAACCTTACTATAAGTTCGACAAATCGGACATTGATCATCAAAAACCAATCTATAATCTTTTGTTTTACTCATAATCAAAATAAAGAAGTAGTATTTCTAATTGAATACACTAAATATACAAATTGTTTAATTGAGTTCTTTCAAAAAAAAAGGCCGAATAAATCGGCCTTTTATATTAAATGTATCATTTTACCATTTAAACAATGGACGATCATGAACTAAAGCATTTACCTCTTTTTTCACAGCTTCAATAACTGTTTCATTTGTAACATCTGATAAAACTCTATCTATCAATTCTACAATTTGAGGAATCTCTTTTTCATCTACTCCTCTTGAAGTAATTGCTGATGTACCAATACGTATTCCAGAAGTAACAAATGGAGATTCAGTATCAAAAGGAACCATATTTTTATTTACAGTTATATCTGCTTTCACTAATGCATTTTCAGCATCTTTACCTGTAACGTTTTTCGAACGTAAATCAATCAACATAGAATGATTATCTGTTCCTCCAGAAATAACTTTATATCCTCTTTTCACAAATTCTTCTGCCATAACAGAAGCATTTACAATAACTTGTTTAATATAATTCTTGTAATTATCCGTCAAAGCTTCACCAAAAGCTACAGCTTTAGCTGCAATTACGTGCTCTAATGGTCCTCCCTGCATTCCTGGGAAAACAGCAGCATCTAACAAAGAACCTAAAGAACGTAGATTACCATTATTCCATTTAATGCCAAATGGATTATCAATATTGTGACGCATCATAATCACACCACCTCTTGGCCCACGTAATGTTTTATGAGTCGTAGTAGTAACTATATGACAATGATCTAGCGGATCATTCAATAATCCTGCAGCTATTAAACCTGCTGGATGAGAAATATCGGCCAATACTAAAGCTCCAATTTGATCAGCTACTTTTCTAATACGTGCATAATCCCAATCACGACTATAAGCAGAAGCACCACAAATAATTAATTTTGGTTTTTCACGTAAAGCAACTTCTTCTAATTGATCGTAATCAACAGTTTCTGTTTCTTTATTTACTCCATAGAAAAATGGCTTATAAACTTTTCCAGAAAAATTAACAGGTGAACCATGAGATAAGTGCCCACCATGTGAAAGATCAAAACCTAAAATTTTATCACCTGGTTGTAATACTGCTAAAAATACTGCAGCATTTGCTTGCGCTCCTGAATGCGGCTGAACATTTGCCCAAGTTGCCCCAAATAATTTACACAAACGATCGATTGCTAATTGCTCAACTTTATCAACAACTTCACAACCACCATAATATCTTTTTCCTGGAAGTCCTTCTGCATATTTATTTGTCAATACACTTCCCATGGCTGCCATTACTTCATCACTTACAAAATTCTCAGAAGCAATTAATTCAATACCATGTAATTGACGATTGTTTTCATCTTCAATTAATTGAAAAATTTCTTGGTCTCTTTTCATAATAATCTTTACTTATGTAGTCTATTTTCTATTTACTTTCACTTAAAGTGAAGCAAAGATACAAACTCTATTTTTTATTCTAATTCTAAAAAAGAAATAATTTCTACAATATTGATAGAATGGTCTGATTTATGATTAAGTAATGATTGAAAAATCAATATTAATTTAAAAAGAGAATTCGTCCTACGATATTGATATTTTGATAAATTTCAATTTTATTATGAAACTTCTACATATTTATTTCGTACATTAGAATAACAAACAACAAGCAAGATGAAAACATTATTTTTTTTAATCGCTATAATTGGATTTGCATTTACTTGCAAAGCTCAATCTGTGGTAGCAAGCGGACAGGAGCCTGCTTGGACATTGGACTGGGATGGGGGTAAAAACCTTACGCTTTATGTTGGTGAAAATTCATATGCATATACATTAGTAAGCAAACCCGGACCTGAAGGTTCATCTAAAGAAATTGCTGAATCATGGGTAATGAAAGGTACAGGTGGTAAAAATGCTGTTTTAGTAATGGAGTTTTTCGATCCTGAAAGCGCTGAAAGCTGTCCATGTTTTCATGATTTAGGTGAAGGCTTAAACAGAGGTAAAGCTTATATAGTTACTGAAAATGGTCAATTCTTTATTGGTTGTGGTGAATTTTTAGAAGCACCTGTCGTTTCGAAATAAAATAAATTAAAGAAATTTAAATGCTGTCTGAGATTGATCTGACAGCATTTTTTTTTGCATAAATTAATTAAAAACGACCTGAATAATCAAGTATTGCTATGTAAATAGCTATGATCAACAAAAGGAAAAATAAAATTTTTGACCACAGATGTTCCACAGAAATATTTTTTTCATTGACAACACGCGTTTTAGATAATTTATCATGCCAACCTTCAGCACCAAAAAAAGAAAAAATTTCAAATGGAATTCTTCTACACAAAGTGCGAATCATTATTTGACCAAAACTCAATTTAGAATCATCAAAACTAACAACTCTTGATCCTGTTAAAATTTTCGCAGGTGTTATTCCAAATAAAAATTCAAAAAGTATATAGTAAAGAAAGTATAACACTATAATTAAAAACAACTCAAATAACTCA
>CALPVI020000100.1 GCA_943326975.2 Actinomyces viscosus
AAGAATAAATAGTGTTTTTTTATGAAGGTTATTTTTATGTAAAATAATTCTAAATAAGTATTTTTTTGAATGAAAAAAATGTAATTTTGACTCGAAAAATTATAACAAATAAAATTTATTTAATATGTCATTTGAATTACCACAATTGCCTTATGCTTACGACGCATTAGAGCCACATATCGATGCAAGAACAATGGAGATTCACCATTCGAAACATCACCAAGCATACATTACCAATTTAAATGCTGCAATTGCAGGAACTGAATTAGAGGGTAAAACAATCGAAGAAATTTTAGTTCAAGGAAAATCAATTCCAGCAGTTAGAAATAATGGGGGTGGATTTTGGAATCACAATTTATTTTGGGAAGTTATGGCACCTAATGCAGGTGGTCAACCAACAGGAGAATTAGCTGAAGCAATTAACTCAACATTTGGTTCTTTTGAAGCATTCAAAGATGAGTTTGCTAAAGCTGGAGCAACTCGTTTTGGTTCAGGTTGGGCTTGGTTATGTGTTGAAGGAGGAAAATTAGTTGTTTGTTCTACAGCAAATCAAGATAATCCTTTAATGGGTGAGGGATGTACAGGAACGCCAATTTTAGCAATGGATGTTTGGGAACATGCTTACTACTTACATTATCAAAATAGAAGACCTGATTATATCAATGCATTTTTCAATGTAATTAATTGGGAGGTTGTTGCTGCTAAATACGCTGCTGCAAAATAATTCTAAGAATATAATCATGTAAATAGGCTACCTAAAAGATAGCCTATTTTTTTGACCTAATAATTTGCAAACTTTTTTCTAATTGACGGACTGTTACCTTTTATGATTCACGGCGTTATCAATAAAAAACATTGATTATGAAAATTGGAATTCAACGTAAAATATTAAGTGTTTTATTGATGCTTATTTGCGGACTATTAGTTGCATTTAATACATTAAAAACAGCTCCAATTGAGGTGAATTTGAAAGACGCTATTGCTCAAAATTTAATAAAAGCTTCTTTTAATTCGAATGGAAATTTCAATGGATTAAGTGTTCATTTTGAAATTTTAAATACTTCGAAAAGTTCACTAAGTATAATTGTACCCGCTGGTACTACTTTTGTTCCTGAAAATGATGAGGAACAAACATTAATTGTTTTGGAAAATGAAGTAATTGCTATTGCTCCGCATGCAAAAATAGATGAAGTATTAGACGGATATTGTATTAATTTATCAAAGCATTGCCCTACTGAATCTAAACCATTTAAATTATCTGAAACCAAAAATGAAAATTTTAAAAAGTTATTTTCTTTTGTAGGATCAAAAAAAATAAATCCTTTAATAAGTCAAAGCGTTGCTTGGGCAATTTCGGATAATCAACCTGTTTCTTCAATTGAAGGTGATGATTCTGCTACAAAAGAATTGAAGAAATTTATGTTCGGATTATTGAATCAAAAAGAGACTTGGTATACTTCTTCACCAAATTATGCAGTTACGCCTCAACGTACAATTGCTGTGTCTACCGTTGCAATTTCAGGATATTTAGACTTTACGTTAACGAAAAATGCAGTGGTTCATCAAGAAGTAACTAATTCAGAAGGGAAAATAATGATGCGAACAACAAAAGATTTTTCTTTAGGTAAGGGAAATGTAAAATCTAAATTCTCGCTGAAAGTTACAGGTTGGCAAAAAGGAAAGTATTTCGTAAAGATAAAAGATGCATTAAATGTTTACGCAACGTTTGAATTTAATGTATAAGCAACAAATTACTCATTTTTCTTTTTTACATTTGACCAAAGAATAAATACAATGTCAACTTCTCATAGAGAAACAGCGATAAATACTTCTTATTTAAGTTTATTTGGAAATGCAGTATTAGCAATTGCAAAAGGAATTGCAGGTGTATTAGGTAATTCGTATGCTTTAATAGCAGATGCAATTGAATCTACAACCGATGTTTTTTCTTCTTTTCTCGTTTTATTTGGATTGAAATATTCGATGCGCCCTCCAGATGAAAATCATCCTTATGGTCATGGAAGGGCAGAGGCATTAATTACCTTTGTTGTAGTTGGTTTTTTGGTCGTTTCAGCAACAATAATAGGTTACGAAAGTATTCTTCACATTCAAGAACCGCATGATGCTCCTAAGCCTTTTACATTAATAATTTTAGGGATAATAATAATCATCAAAGAATCATTTTTTCAAGTTGTAAATCGTAAAGCAAAATTAACCAATAGTTCATCTTTAAAAGCAGATGCTTGGCATCATCGAAGCGATGCAATTACCTCAGTAATGGCTTTTATAGGTATTTCGATCGCATTATACATGGGGAAAGGGTATGAGTCAGCTGATGATTGGGCAGCTTTAATAGCATCTGGTTTCATCATTTACAATGCTTATTTAATTTTTAGACCAGCTTTGGGCGAAATAATGGACGAACATAGTCATGATGATGTTGTAGAAAATATCAAGAAAATATCTGTAACTGTTGAAGGTGTCATAGATACTGAAAAGTGTTTTGTTCGAAAGACTGGAATGGTTTATTTTGTTGATTTACATGCAATTGTGGATGGAGACATCAATGTTCGTGATGGACATACAATAGCGCATGTGTTGAAAAGAACTCTAATGGAAGAAATTCCTCAGGTTGCAGATGTATTGATTCATATTGAACCTGATAAATAACTAAAAATCATCTCCTTTTTTTCTTTTAAAATACGTTGATGAATTATGAAATTTTATTCATAATTTTTTATAACTTTGCACTCTTTTTATAGAAATTTTTACACTTATATATTCGTGTTATGACAAAAATGAAACTTTCAGAGTTTAGTTTTGACTTACCAGAGGAGTTAATTGCTGAATACCCAACAGAAAATAGAGATGAATCTCGTTTAATGGTAGTTCACAGAGATACAGGTAAAATCGAACATAGATTATTCAAAGATATCATTAATTACTTCAGTGAAGGAGATGTAATGATTCGTAATAATACAAAAGTTTTTCCAGCAAGAATGTATGGAAACAAAGAGAAAACAGGTGCTAAAATCGAAGTTTTCTTGTTGCGTGAATTAAACAGAGAAAGTTTATTATGGGATGTTTTAGTAGATCCTGCTCGTAAAATCCGTATTGGAAATAAATTGTATTTTGGTGAAGATGATTCTTTAGTTGCAGAGGTTATCGATAACACTACATCAAGAGGTAGAACATTACGTTTCTTGTTTGATGGTCCATATGAAGAATTTAAAGCGAAAATTACTGAGTTAGGTGAGACGCCAATTCCAAAATACATCAAAAGAAAAGTAGAAGAAACAGACGAAGAAAGATACCAAACCATTTTCGCAAAAGAAGAAGGTGCGGTTGCAGCTCCAACAGCTGGATTGCATTTCTCTCGTCAGTTGTTGAAACGTCTTGAATTGAAAGGTGTAAATTTTGCTGAAGTGACGCTTCATATTGGTTTGGGTACTTTCCGTTCAGTTGAGGTAGAAGACTTAACAAAACACAAAATGGATTCAGAGCAAATGATGATTACTCCAGAATGTGCAAACATTGTAAATGCTGCTAAAAAAGCTAAAAAACGTGTATGTGCTATTGGAACTACTTCAATGAGAGCAATTGAATCTTCTGTTTCTACAGATGGAACATTGAATCCTTTCAATGGTTGGACAAATAAATTTATTTTCCCTCCTTACGATTTTAGTATAGCTGATTGTATGGTAACAAATTTCCATACACCATTATCAACTTTGCTAATGATGATTTCTTCTTTCTGTGGTCACGATTTAATGGTTGAGGCTTATCAACAAGCAGTAAAAGAAAAATATAGATTTTATTCTTATGGAGATGCAATGTTAATCTTGTAATAAGAAAACAGTATAACGAAAAAGGCTCAGTTTACTGAGCCTTTTTTTATTTTACAAATTTGTATTTGAAAATGCAATAAATTGCCCTGAATCCGTCTCTCCAACCAATTTTTTTACCTTCTTCATAAGTTCTTCCATAATATGAAATACCTACTTCGTAAATTTTAATTTTTGGAATTCTTGCTAATTTAGCAGTGATTTCAGGTTCGATTCCAAATCTATTTTCTGTTATATTAATACTTTTAGCAATAGGTGTTTTAATTAATTTGTAACACGTTTCCATATCTGTTAAATTCAGATTTGTCATTGCATTAGAAAGATTTGTTAAGATTTTGTTTCCTATTGAATGCCAGTAAAAAAGAATTCGATGTGGTTGATGTCCCATAAATCGTGATCCATAGACAACATCTGCATCTCCTTTAAAAATTGCTTGTAAAAGTATATTGTATTCAGATGGGTCATATTCTAAATCAGCATCTTGAATGATTAAATATTCCCCTGTAGCTTCTTGAATAGCACGATTGATTGCAGCGCCTTTTCCCATGTTAACTGGTTGAGAAAATAAACGAATATTTAACTCTTGATTATTTGAAATGTATTCTTCAATTTTGCTAAAAGTATCGTCTTTTGAACAATCATTTACAATGATAATCTCCTTTTCAATTCCTCTTTCTAGAACGACTTCTTTAATCTTGTCTAAAATTAAATGAATAGTAGGACCTTCATTGTAAGCAGGAATAAGAATTGATAATTTTTTGAAATCCATAAAATCTAGATTAATAGATTCTACTAAAATAGAAATTATTTAAGACTTATAAATTTTTGATATTGGATTTTAATGAAATTGTATACATTAAAAAGTTGTTATATACCTTCGAAATCCCAAAATTAGCTGAACCCTGAAAAGATAAAGCAACACCTTCTGCGATCCAAAAATTGCTACCTACTGCTAAATTAGGTTGTAAAAGTACATTTCTGTCTATTGTAGTAATTCCAAATCCACCATTAAAATAAGGATCAAACCAACTTAATCCACTGTACAAAGAATTAATATGAAATTTGCCATTTAATTGTGTAGCAGTCACATATTGATTTTTTAAAATAATTGATTTATTAACGAATTTTCCTTTCTCAAAACAATTCAATGCTTCATGAAATTCGAAAGAAAACATGTCGTTGTATTTATATTCTACTGTTAGTGAACTTGGCATTGTAATGCTGTTCCAACCTTTTCTAGAACTTAATAAATCGCTATAAGGTGATCCATCGTTATCAATTATATTAACTCCTAAACCAATAACCCATTTATCGCTAATCTGTGCATTTACTTTTTCAAAAGAGAATACTGAAAGCAAGATGAAAACTATACATATTTGTTTCATACAAATGATTTTAAATTTTTGAGTGATAAACATAAATATAGTTTTTATTTATCACGAACTATATGCATTGTTACGAAAGCATTTTACTTTTGTTGCATTTTATTAAAGATTAATATCTTTATACTAGTCTTTACATACTTTTTTAGGTCTCCAACATTATAGTATTTGTCTTAATTTTATTGCTTAAAAATTAGCTTATGAATAAACAATTTTCATTTTTTTCTATGAATGATAATGCAACCGATTCTTTGAAGAACTTGTTGCATCATACAACTTATGGAACAGATGGAGCATGTTATAGACATTTAGACACCTTAGATAGAATCAATGAATTAGACAACCCTTTACATCTCTCATTAATCCGAAATGGTAAAGTTTTAGGAAATTGCACTTTTTGCCGTAGGAGTGGAGATTGGTATATTCGCTTCTTTACTTTTGATTCAGCATTTCGATCTTCAGGCAAAAAAAATAAGCAAGAAAAAAAATCAAAACTAAAAGAAGAATTAACTAACTTTTTTAATTCTGCGCTTGTTAATGGAGTGAATGAAGAAAAAGTAAATTCTTTTTATGCATACATAGAGCCTAAAAATGTACGAAGTATTCAAATGAGTGAAAATTTTGGATTTCAAAAATGTGCAACGGTCATCACGCAAACTTACAGTCGAATTAAACCAAAAAAAAGTAATCGTTTTGTAGAAATAAAAAATTGGGATGAAATAAAGTCTTCAATTGAAAGTAATTTTCGAAATTATTCTTATTATTTTGATGCATATACTCAACAAGGACCTTTTTATGGTTTGAAAAATGATAAAGGTGAGCTAATTGCTTTTTGTAAATACAATGAGGCAACTTGGGAAATTGTTCGTTTACCAGGTAAATCGGGGGCTTTTTTAACAAAAATAATTCCTTACATTCCTTTCTTGAATAAAATCATAAATCCAAAAAAACATACATTCATCGCGCCAGAAGCCGTTTGGGTAAAAGATAATAATCCAAGTTTAGTAGATGAATTATTTTCAGGATTATTACATCAAAAAAACAAAACACTAATACTTTGGTGGGTTGATACAAAAGATACTATATTCCAAAAAGTTAAAAGTAAAATTGGTTGGGGCATATTACATAAATTAGTTGGCCAAACAGAAGTAAATGTTATGCGAAAAGCAAATCATAAGTTAGATGAGAACTTGGTGCATTATGTTACTTGTAAGGATATGATTTGATAATTATATTTCCTCCCTTGAGGGAGGATAAAGGAGGGTGAAAATTTGAATTCCAAATTCGAAGTGAAATAATTAGCAAAGTTGAATCATTATTATCACCTCCCTCAATCCCTCCTCAAGGAGGGAAAATA